>JAJZHE010000124.1 GCA_021804655.1 Acidobacteriota bacterium | reverse complement strand
CAAGTGCGGATCGTCGATCGCGGAACCGAGGCGCGCGCTCGACGAATGTCTTTCCTTCTTCACTCAGCCCACCTGTCGCAGCGTCGATAAACTGCGGTCGCTCACGCTCCGTGATGACGCCGTCGCGCGTCATCCGCTGAACGACTTCGTCGCCGTGCTTCGCGAACAGTTCCCGCAGGCTGAGGTCTTCTCCATTCAGCGTGTCGGCAACCCAGCGCAGCGTCTCCTGTCGGATGCTTCCACGAGCCGGTATTGTGCCGTCGGGCTTCCATTCGGCGTCAGCAGCGATGTCCGCTTTCCATCAACGCCAGGGATGCGCGCACTCGACTGATACAGCGTTGCATTCTTGTCGGCACTCGGATGCCGTACTACAATGGGACTAATGCCATCGTTCTGGGCGTCGAGATGAAGGCTGGCGGCCACACTGTCTGCATCCATCGTGGCAGGAAATTTCCTCATAGATACAGTTGCAAGTTCCTTCTTCCCACGCCGCGCTTCTTCGATATAAAGCGTCGTGCCATCCGGCATCCGCTTGGCGTAGCCAATCTGATCGCGCCCTCCTCGATTTTTCGTCCCAAAAACGACTCGGTCCGGCTTAGCAATCACTTCAGGATTTTTTTGAAATCCTTATCTGTGAATGCTGCTGGCCGACAGAGCGGAATCGGCGAGCGAATTCTGAAATAATATGAAAAAAGCACTGCGACGGGAGAGCTATCGTGTCTGTGAAGGATTTTCTGAAATACCACTATCGTCATTTCAACGCTGCGTCGCTGATTGACGCAGCCGAAGGCTATGGAAAGCTGATTGATGCAGGCGGGAAGATGTTCCTGACGATGGGCGGCGCGATGAGCACTGCGGAGCTGGGGTTGTCCCTGGCGGAGATGATCCGGCGGGGTAAAGTGCATGCGATCACCTGCACCGGCGCGAATCTGGAAGAGGATGTCTTCAACCTCGTTGCGCATGACTACTATGAGCGCGTGCCAAACTATCGCGACCTGACTCCCGAAGATGAGCAGAAGCTGCTGGATCGGCACATGAATCGCGTGACGGATACATGCATTCCGGAGATGGAAGCGATGCGGCGTATTGAAGCCGTGGTGCTGAAGGAGTGGATGCGTGCGGATGCAGCGGGCGAGCGGCTGTTTCCGCATCAGTTCATGTATCGAATTCTTTTGAGTGGCGAATTGAAAGGGTCCTATCAGATTGACCCGAAAAATAGCTGGCTGCTGGCGGCTGCCGAGCGCAATCTGCCGATGTTTGTGCCTGGCTGGGAGGATTCGACGCTGGGCAACATGTATGCCGGACACTGCATTGCAGGCGATGTCAAGAACGTGCATACCGTGCGGACGGGCATCGAGTACATGATGGAGCTGGCGGAGTTTTATACGAATACCACGGCGGAAACGCCGCTTGGATTCTTTCAGATTGCGGGTGGAATTGCAGGGGATTTTCCCATTTGCGTGGTGCCGATGCTGCACCAGGATCTGCAACGGGAGCATGTGCCGCTCTGGGCGTACTTCTGCCAGATCTCGGATTCGACGACGAGCTACGGGTCTTACTCCGGCGCGGTGCCGAACGAGAAAATTACCTGGGGCAAGCTGGGCATCGATACACCGAAGTACATCATCGAGTCCGATGCAACGATTGTGGCTCCGCTGATCTTCGCGTATGTGTTGGGCTGGTAGTCACTGGAGAAGCTGCTGCAGCATGCGCGGTCAGGCAGTGATTCCAACGCGCGCGGCATGGCTGGCCATCTGCTGCTGGATGGCCAGTGCAAGCGCGAGTGCTTCACGACCGTGCTGAGCGGTGACGAACGGTTCGTGGCGGGTACACACGCTGTGGAGAAATGATTCCAGCTCCAGACGAAGTGGCTCACCCGGCGCGATTGCGGGTTGATCGAAGCTGAGGCCAGGCAGGCCGTTGCGGAAGTCCTCAGCCGCGCCGACTTGCATCGCGGAGGATAGATCAAAGTCGCGATCGACGCCAATGACGAGGGCGTCGCGCCGGGCGTAGTCGATGGAGACATAGCGTCCTGGCTCAAAGTAGCGGAGCTTGCGAATGCGTTCTGTGGAGACACGGGATGCAGTGAAGTTGGCCACGCAACCGGATTCAAATTCGACACGTACGTTGGCAATATCTACTTTGCCGGAGAGAATGGGCAGTCCGACGGCGCGGAGTTCACGCACCGGGCTGGCGGCAAAACGGAGAACAACGTCGAGGTCGTGAATCATCAGGTCCAGGACGACATCCACATCGAGCGAACGCGGGGTGAAGATGCTGAGGCGATGCGCCTCGAAGAACATGGGACCGCGCAGGTCCTGCTGCATGGCGAGTACGGCGGGATTGAAGCGTTCCAGATGACCGGGCTGCAGGATGCGCTGGTGGCGCGCAGCCACGGCAATCAGATCGTCGGCCTGGGCAAGCGTGGGGGCCAGAGGTTTTTCGACGAGGCAGTCGATGCCTGCGGCGAGAAGCTGACCGGCGACCTGGCAGTGATGAACCGTCGGTACGGCAACGACGGCGGCGTCGAGCGCAAGATCGGCTGAGAGCGCGGCGTCGAGCGATGAGAAAACAGGAATACTGTACTGCGCTGCAACGCTGGCGGAGCGAGCCGGATCAGGCTCGACCGCAGCGACAAGAGCGGCCTGCGGCAACTCGTGGAGGATGCGCAGATGGTTGGCACCGAAGGCACCTGCACCGCAAACCGCGATGCGGACAGGATGAGTGAGCGCGGACAATCAGGCCTTGCCTCCGCCGACAACAGTAAGGCATCGCGTGTAGAGGTCGAGGAGCTGGTTGATCTGATCTTCCGGCTTGGCAGCAGGTGTGCTGCTGAATCCGGTGGAGGGAGCCGCAGGGCGGCCAAATCCGGTGGAAGCGGCAACAAATTTGAGCAGGTCGAGGGCGATGTCTTCGTTGCGGCGCGCGCCGGAGTTGGTTGTGGCGGGTTCTTTTTCCATGTGCGTGATTTCCTTGGGTTCGACGGTTGTTCTTCCTCATCCATGCTACCAGTCGCGGAGTGCTGTCGTGCAGGTCTGCGAGTGAGCGCAGAATTTGTACCAGCAGCCTTCAGGGTTCGTTGACGATGAGGGCGACGCGCCCGGCGAGCAGGTCGTTGGGTGTTTCTTCGCCGACGGGTTCGAGGATTTCAGCGTGGAGAGCTGGCTGGTGGGCGCGGAGAAAAAGACGGCTGGCTAGGAAATCGACATAGCGGATGAGCAGTCGCTGGCCGCTGCGGACTCCGTAAAGATGCGGCATTGTGGAGCCTGCGCCACGGTAGGGCGTGAAGGAGTTGTAGTGACGGTCAAGAACAACGATGGCTTCCGGCAGCAGAAGCGGCTCCATGCCGACAATGTCGTCGGCTGTGAGGCGCACTGCGACGAAGCGCTCCCATTGGCGGCGAGTGGGGGTGCATCGGGTACGCAGTGCGCGGAGGGTTTCAGCGGGAAACTCCAGGATGCGGTGAACGCTGGTGGCACGGATATAGGGTTCAAAGAGTGCAACGGAGTGGCTGACAAGCGGAATCTGGCCGACTTCGCCGATCTGTTCGCTGAGCAGCACGCCGGAGCCTCTGCGAGCGGCTGGCAGCAGGTCGGTGATCGCGAGTTGCTGCGCGCGGAGCAGTTTGTCGAGCGTGGTCAGGGAGAGCTGGCGACGGCCGTGCAGGAAGTTCGACAGATGAGGCTGTCCGACGCCCGTCTGCCGCGCGAGCAAAGAGACACTCAACGTTCCCCGGTTGATCCGTCGCAGCAGCTCGGTTCTCACGCGCTCCTGCAGTTGGGAAAAGTTCATGTGGAAAATTCACTGCCAGCAATGACCCCGAGGTCTGCAGCATTTCTTAAAGAAAAGCTTCACAGGGATCATCTTCCCATTTTTTGGCATTTGTCCAACGGAGTGAAGGAAGCGCATCCAGTATCTAACAATTTCAATTGACGAGGTGGGGGAAGAGCCGTAGTTTAGACACACTTTCTCAAACTCTGCTGGAGACGAAGGACAAGGCCCATGCAACTCTGCATGCTGAGGCAAACGCTAATGGCGCAATCGACGCAAATGCAGTCGATGCGACCCGGTTGCGATGTGCCTGTTCCTCGTCTCCAGGGGGATGCGCCGCAGTCGGCGCGTCGATCGGGGCAGAGCGCGAGCTTCCAGTATCTGTGCGCCATGAGCATGACATTTTTTTCTCGAAGGCGCCAAACCATCCCCCAGCAGGACGACAGAGGCCTGCACGGTTTCGGCTCTTTCCCTTTACCTGTACAGGCGGCGCTCTATGCGCAGTGCGGGCAGGTGTTTCTCGAAGTCTGGAGACCAAGTCATGGATTTGCGCGTGCAACTCAAAGTATGCGAAGGATGCGGTTGTCTGTGGTACAGAAAACAAACTGAAAATTGCACCGTTTATTGCGCGGGCTGCACGATTCGTCTGCGCGACTTTCCACCGCCACTCAGTCGAGGGCTGCGCGGACGACCGCGCAAGCTGGGCGTGCCCAGAATGTTTGCGGTGGCTGAAGCGGGAGGTGCGCAATGAGCGCGATTCCGCAGATGCTATCTCAGACCTTGCTGGCACAGGGGAGGGTTGTTTCACATTCTGATGCTCCTGTACTTGTGCATCAGCGCAAACCAGTCGTTTCCGTGAGAATGTTGCAACGCGAGGAGGTACAGGAAGAGACCGAGGCAATTGCTACCTGGGCCTTTTATCGCAAGCACACGGAAAAGATGCTGCGTCGCTATCTGTATGCGTCCATGCAGGTGGGACGGTCGCCCGAGATGCTGGAAAATTCGGTGGGGCGAGGATGGGTCTCAAGCCGTCGGGTAAGCACCTTTGAGGACGCGGTGATCTTTGTGATGGACATCGAACGATGTCTGGCACGACTGAGTCGCGTGGAACGACTCCTGTTGGAACGTGTAATCCTGCAGGAATATACCTACCCGGAGGCAGCCGAGCTGATGGGGTTGAGTGTGCGGGTGTTGTCAAGAAAAATTCCGGAGACGCTGGACAAGTTGACCGAGCTGCTGGTGAAGGATGAACTCCTGTTGCTGATTGATTGAAAGATTCCCCAAAACTGCGATTGAAAACGCGAAGCTACCGGAGAGGTGGGAAACCGCTCCGGTAGCCAGGGTTGCATCATCAAGGACGACTTGTTTAAGCCATCGCCTCCGGACGCATCGGAATCAATGTGAGATCGCCGGAGGTGCGGTCCACATCGATGCGGACGTGCTGGCCGTGCTCGACTTCTCCATTCAGAATTCGAATGGCGAGCGGATCCTGGATCATCCGCTGCAGCGCGCGTTTCAGCGGTCGCGCGCCATAGGCTGCGTCGGAGCCGGTGATGAGGATCAACTGACGCGCTGGCTCTGTAATTTCCAGTGAGATAGCACGCGGGGCCAGCAGCCGACGCAGCTCGTCGAGGCGCATGTCGAGGATCTGACTCATCTGTGCGGAGCCAAGCGGACGATAGATGACAAGGTCATCGACGCGGTTGAGAAACTCCGGGCGGAAGTGTTCGCGGACCAGCCTCAATACTTGTTCGCGTGCGTGATCAAATTCCTGCTCGGGGGCAAGAGTTTCTGTGCTCAGATACGCTGCGCCAAGATTCGAAGTCATGATCAGCACCGTGTTCCGAAAATCGACCGTGCGGCCTTTGGAGTCAGTCAGTCGCCCGTCGTCCATCACTTGTAAAAGCACGTTGAAAACATCTGGATGAGCCTTTTCAATCTCATCGAAAAGAACAACGGAATAGGGGCGACGACGAACGGCTTCCGTGAGTTGGCCGCCTTCGTCGTAGCCGACGTAGCCCGGAGGCGCGCCAATCAGGCGCGCAACGGCGTGTTTCTCCATGTATTCGCTCATGTCGATGCGAACCATCGACTGCTCGTCGTCGAATAAGAACTCGGCCAGAGCGCGCGCCGTTTCGGTTTTGCCTACGCCGGTTGGCCCCAGAAAGATGAAGCTGCCGATGGGGCGACGTGGATCGCTCAGCCCGGCCCGAGAGCGGCGAATCGCGTTGGCTACGACAGTGAGCGCTGCATCCTGTCCGACGACGCGCTCCCGCAGGCGGTCCTCCATCTGGACGAGTTTCTTTACCTCGCCTTCCAGCATTTTGGAGACGGGAATGCCCGTCCATTTGCTGACGATCTTTGCGATGTCTTCCTCATCGACTTCTTCCTTGAGCAGTCGTTGCGCGTTGTCGTTCCCTGTCTGAGCGCCGACTTGTGCCTGGTTCAGGCGTGTCAGCTCGGCGTCGAGTCGCGGCAAGTCGCCGTACTGAATCTGCGCTGCGCGCTCAAGCTGACCTTTGCGGGTTTGCTCCTCGGCTTCGAAGCGGAGGGCTTCCATCTGTTTCTTCAGGTCGCTGATGCGCGTGATGGCTTCCCGCTCCTGAACCCAGCGGGCGCGCAGTCCGGCAATCTTTTCTTTCAGCTCGGCCAGATCGCGCTCGATGACCTCCAGGCGTTGGAGGCTGTTCGGGTCCGTTTCGCGCTTGAGGGCCGCGCGCTCAATCTCCAGGCTGGTTGCAGCGCGCTCCAGTTCATCCACTTCCGTGGGCACGGAGCCAATCTGAATGGCAAGCGAAGCGGCAGCCTCATCGACCAGATCAATGGCTTTGTCGGGCAGGAAACGGTCAGAGATGTAACGATGCGAAAGCGTGGCGGCTGCCACGATGGCCGAGTCCTTGATGCGCACATTGTGGTGGGCCTCATATCGCTCGCGCAGACCGCGCAGAATGGCGATCGTATCCTCGACATTCGGCTCGCCGACGAAGACAATCTGGAAGCGACGCTCTAACGCCGTGTCCTTCTCGATATATTTGCGATATTCGTTCAGCGTGGTGGCGCCAATCGCGCGCAGCTCGCCGCGTGCCAGAGCAGGCTTCAGCATGTTGCTGGCGTCGATGGCTCCCTCGGCGGCGCCAGCACCAACCAGCGTATGCAGCTCGTCGATGAAGAGGATGATCTGACCATTTGACTCCTCGATCTCGCGCAGGACAGCCTTCAGGCGGTCCTCGAACTCGCCGCGGAACTTGGCTCCAGCAAGCATAGATCCAAGATCAAGCGAGATGACGCGCTTGTTGCGCAGCAAATCCGGCACGTCGCCAGAGACAATGCGGCGCGCAAGACCCTCGACGATGGCCGTCTTGCCCACTCCCGGCTCGCCGATGAGCACGGGATTATTCTTGGTGCGGCGGCTGAGCACTTGAATGACGCGGCGAATCTCCTCGTCGCGTCCGATGACCGGATCGAGCTTGCCCCGCCTGGCGAGTTCGGTCAGGTCTTTGGCATATTTTTCCAGGGCCTGGAACTTGCCTTCGGGATTCTGGTCCGTCACGCGCTGGGCACCGCGCACGGCGCTCAGCGCGCGCAGAATGGCCTCGTGCGTTGCGCCCATCGTAACCAGCAGATCGCAGGCTGCCTCGCCCTTCTGCTGAACCAGGCCAAGCAGAAGATGCTCGGTGGAGAGATATTCATCCTTGAAGCTGGCAGCCTCACGAAAAGCCTGTTCGACGGCTTTGTTCAGCGTCCTGGAAAGACCGGGCTGGTTGCCTTCGCCAGCCACGCGCGGCAGCTTTGACTGAATTGTGTTGAGGTCACTTTCCAGCCGTTCGCGCGCAACTCCGATGCGGTCCAGAATGGGGCGAATGATACTTTCTCGATCGGCAAGCAGCGCCAGCAACAGATGAACGGGCTGAACCTCCGGATTCCCGGATTCAGCCGCCTGCGCAAGCGCCTGCTGCATCGCTTCCTGACTTTTCTGCGTAAGCTTCTCCCAGCGAATGGCCATGATTTTGCCTTGTCTGCGGCACACGGGCCGCACGAGATTCCTGCTGAAAAACTCTCCCGGGTTTCAGAATGCACCCCCCAGGATAAAAGCGCAAAGGCCAGCGCAGGTGGCTGGCCTTTCGCGTGGAAGCTGATTCCGCCTTCAGGCAGCCGTGCCGATCTTGATCTGCTTGGGCTGCGCCGAAGCTTTCTTGCGCAGTTCCAGGCGCAGAATGCCGGCGTTGTACGTAGCCGCGACAGCATCGGTATCCACCGTGTTCGGCAGGCTGAAGGAGCGGTAAAAGCTGCCATAGTGCCGCTCAATCCGATGGAAGTTCTCCTGCTTCTCTTCGGAGTCAAATCGGCGTTCACCGCGGACGGAGAGCGTCTGATTCTCGACGCGAATATCGACATCCTCTTCCCGTACACCGGGAATCTCCAGCTTGAGGACGACCTTTTCGGCATCCTCGTAGACATCGACGGCAGGCACGAAGCTGGCCGCAGTCACCTGCTCACTGTCACCCCCTGCAATGTCCTGAAGCAGGGAGTTGACACGGTTCTGCAGAGCTGCGACTTCACGAATGGGGTACCAGCGTGTGATGGTCATGGAAGGAATCCTCCTGAAAAATTTGGGTTATGAAAGACCTCCGGTGGTTTGGAGGACTGTACATAACGTCTGATGAAAATATATCACAAATAATTCATAAAATATGCGTGCAATATGCTCAACTTATGGAGCGAAATATTGCTGCGCAGCTCTAAATCACGCATAAGTATCTGATTTATATGATGTTGTCGTTTCAATAAATGATATGAAAAAGAAGGCATATTCCGTGACTGCGAGGGCAG
>JAJZHE010000123.1 GCA_021804655.1 Acidobacteriota bacterium | reverse complement strand
TCTAAATTCGACGCGTGTCCGGGGGGGTGTGGAGGAGGTGGAATCGGTGGAAAACCGGGGCGGAAATTCCGGACATCTCCAGAGTGCTTCGATCTGGGTTTGTGTACACGGCTACCGGATGGCCGATTAAAATCGTCCAAGAGAGAGATGGCCAGGATGGACGGGCCAAAGAGGATGCACAGATGCGTTTTGCTTCGATTGCAGGATTCGTTTCAGGATTGGTTTTTTGTTTCCCCTGTCTGGTTGGCGGAACACCGGCGCAGGCCGCGGTGACGGCGATGAGCACCGGCGCCGATCCGACAGTACCGGTTGCGGCTGCCGTGACCGATTCCCCGGCGGTGCGGGAGTTGCAGGCGGTGGAGGACAAGTGGACGACGGCGCTGAATCAGCGCGACCAGTATGGGCTGGAGCTGGTGCTGGCTCCGCTGTTCATGAATGTTTCTCAAACCGGCATCTTCACCACGCGGGATCAGCAGATTGCCAACCTGATTACGCTGGACGACAAGACGGCGGCAACGGAACAGAAGGTGCTGGCGGCGCGTGTGCTGGGCGATGTGGCGATTGCTACGGGAACCTATAGCTATCGCCATCGTGCGGGCAATGGCGAGGTGCTGGATCGAGGCATCTTTACACACGTCTTTCAGCGCCAGCATGGGCAGTGGATGTGCGTGAGCGCGCAGGAGACGCCGGTGGCGACCGAGACGCCGGGAGCCAAGCCGAAAGCAGCAAAATCGAAGGCTCAGGCGGAGATGCCGTTTCACATTCCCTTTTTTACCAAGGGCAACAGCCAGTAAGTTCGGGTCTTGCTGATCCCGAGGCATTCCGTGCAGTTTCCGACTCTGAGCGCTGGAGAACGCGCCGGGACGGGTGAGAATCGAGGCTCTTGATCGAGTTGCTGCCCATTACTGCGTGACGATTACTGCGTGACGCTGTCGGCAGCCTGGCCATGGGGCAGGCGGAGATGCGGCGCAGGCGGTGCATTTGGGGCGCTGGGCACCTGCGGCGGCGCCGACGGAGCCGCATCGCCTTTGCGGATGTGGAGATCGGCGTTGTCGGTGGTGAGCGAAAGCTCAGGTCCGCCTTTGCCGATCACGCCGGAGATGGTCTTGTTCTGGTCGCCGGCGATGGTGAGCGGAAAGTCGGAGACGATGTCGCCGTTGCGGGTCTGGCCGGAGACGCGGAAGCCGATGCCGGGCGGCACGGCAAGCTCGATATCGCCCTTGTTATTCCGAATCTGCACGGGGTAGGAGCCGGCCAGGTCCAGCTCGACGCGCCCGTCGCTGTCGGTAATGTCGCTGGGGCCGAAGACCTGGCTCAGCTCAATATCCTTGGAGCGCGTGACGAGGTGAATCTGACCCAGAAGCTGGGTGGCGTGCAGAGAGTCGAGGTCCATCGAAAGATCGCCGGGCAGGCCGCCATCGATGCTGAGATCGGTGCGTGTGGAGTGGAAGTGGATGGATTTTGCGATGCGCTCGAGGTGAATGTCGCCGGTGTAGTCGCCGTTGAGCAGAACCTGGCCGCGAATGTCGGAGAAGGTGACATCGTCGCCCACGCCTTCGGCAGTGACGTCGCCGCCGATCTCATGCGCGGAGACGCTGCCGCCATGGCTGACCAGCCGCGCATGGACGTGTCCGCCGATGGAGGCAGCCTGGAAATCACCGTGGTTGAGCGTGGCCTCGACGTTGCCGCCGAGGCCGGTGACCGAGGCATCGCCGTGGGAAGAGGTGACGGTGACCGAGGCGGAGCGCGGGACGGTGATGGTGAGGTTGGAACGAAGATTGTTTGCCGCATCGACAGTGATGACGGCCGTGGAACCGGAGACGGCGACACGCGGGCGATGCGCGGCGAAGAGCTTCTGCGCCTCGTCGTCTGTGCCGCCGTATACGGTGGCGTGGCTGATGACGGCGATCTGGTCTCCGTCCGCGGCGGCGATCTGAACGTCGCCGCGCGGGTCCTGAATCTGGATCTGTGGCGCAGAGCCGACGGTTGCCGTGACGGCTTCCATGTCCCGCGTGTGCTGGGGTCCGCTGAAGGTGCTGAAGAAGTCGTCGCTGTCGTCGCCGAACTGGGATTGGAACGGTCCCCAGGAGTGCGACCACCCGCTGGCTGCGCCGCCGATGAGCAGAAGCAGAATCACCAGGCCGACATAGCCGCCGAAGGAGCGCGTGCCGATGGTGCCCATGCGCACGTCAATGAACCACTCGACCAGCGCGGCCAGCCCCAGCCCGATGAGCAGGATGGGCCACCAGTGTCCGTACCAGGCCCAGAAGCTGTCTGCGGCAAGCCGACCGGTGACCAGCAGAAGAGCAAGAACTCCGCTGGCGATGAGCAGAACGGGGCCGATGAGCGAGGGACGGCGCAGGGCGCGACGCTGCGCGCGCATCATCTGCTGCTGTGCCTTCCAGGCGTTGCGCTGCTGGGCGCGCTGGAAGCGCCAGTACGAACGCGGGTCGCCGACATAAGGCTGGCCGGAATAGGGCGGCTGATTCGGTGGATAGGGCTTGCCCGGCGGTGGTGTGCTCATGAGCGGTGCTCCTTTCCGAAGTCGTCAGCATCGTCTTGCCGCGGCTCGATGGAGGTGGAGGCAAGCGAGGTGAAGGGGCTGACGGGAACGATGCCGACCTGTTCGGATTGCTGTGTCCAGGCTGGGGTGGTCGAGGCTGAAGCGGTGGAGGCACTCGCATTCGGAGCAGGCGCGCCGGGATAACCGGCAGGTGGGTATCCCGAAGCCGGATAACCTGAAGCCGGATAGCCGGGCATTGGATAATCCGGTGGCGGCACGGAGGCGAGCGCAGCGCGCTCGGCCAGGCCCATGACTCCAAGCAGGATCAGATAAAGCGGCCAGGCGTGATCCCAGGTGAGGATGTGCATCTGGTCGAGCAGGGCGATGACGCCGGTGAGCAGCAGCAGCGCGGGCCAGCGCAGGCGGCGAAGAACGAGAACACGATTCCAGTCATCCATCAACATGTTCATGCGCGTGGACCTCCCAGGCCGGTACGACTGATGATGAGCCAGACTCCCAGGCCGATGAGCAAAAGCGGCCAACTGAAGCGCATGATGCCGGCCACGAAGCCCATGCTTTGCAGCAGGAAGAGAACGCCGAGGACGATGAGCACGATCGCCCCCGTTGGCAGATTGCCCGGCAGGTTACGCCGCGGAAGTGGCGGCGGTATGGGTGCAAAGCCGCCGACACCGGGATCAACATAGGGGCTGGCCCAGGGATTGGCGGGGTTTCCGGACGGGTTGCCGACGGGATCGGCCTGAGCTGCGCCGGTGTAGGGTTCTGTATACGGCGGAGCGGTGGCCGAAGCGCCGGCAGGCGGCGGCCAGGGTTGTGTGTAACCCGGAGCCGAAGCGGCCGACGGGCTGCCAGACGGGCTGCCGGGGTGAACGGAGGAATGCGTGCCGAAATTCAGCCAGCTTCCCAGCTCGTTCAGGCCAAAGGGATCGGGCAGCGGCAGTCCGTCGCGACGGGCGCGCGCGGTGTGAAAGGCCTCAAAGGATTGATAGAGAATCCAGGCGGCGATGAAGATGCCAACGATGTCGTAACGGTCTGTGAGGGTGACCAGCACGGCGAAGATGACGACGTGCACCATTCCTTTGAAGAACTGGCCGTTGTACATCGCCCCCACGCCGGGAAAAAGGCCGAGAAATGCGGCGAGGTTGGGATTGGGCACGCCGGCAACAGGCGGACAGGCGGCTGGCGCAGGGTACCCCGGCGCTGTGTAGCCTGAAGCGGTGTAACCCGGAGCCGTGTAGCCCTGCGCGGGCGCCGCGGCACGGCAGGCAGCGCAGAAGACCTGGCCGATCGGCGTGCGTTCCGTGCACTGGGCACAGAGGGCTTTGCCACAGTTCTGACAGTAAGCGGAAGCTGCCACCTCAGGATGGTTTATGCACTGCATGGCTGGCTCCTTTCAAGGGCGGTCGCCGGTTGCGCGACGGAGATGCGGTCAGAATGATGCTCCAGCGTATCGTCCGGATTCGGGTCAGGGCCGGGTTGCAGAGTGGCCTCGACGGGGTCCTGGCTCTCGATCAGCAGCGGCGGGTTGACCGTTTGCTGAGGAGCGAAGTGAGGGTCCGGCGAGCCACCTTGCCCGGGAAGCTGCTGCCCGGGACGAAGCTGACTGCCTCCGCCGGGTTTTTGTCCGGTGGGCGCATTGTCGGTGGAGTGTTGCTGCATCTCATGCACCCGCGACTCCACCTCATAGAGAAAACGCAGGTGGTCATAGTAGCGGACAACCGGCGTGGACGCCGTGGCGATGCGGCGCTCCAGCGCGGCGCGCATGGAACCGGGGTTCAGGTCAGCGGTGTGCATCTGTTGCAACTGTGTGCGCGTGAGGCTGAGCGTGAGCGTGATGGAGAAAAACGCCATGGCAGCGGTCATCATCAGGCGCGGCTCGGAAAGGCGACGCAGCCAGGCCATGGGGCCGGTGGGAGGATGCCAGACCGGGGTTGCGGCAGCGCCAACCACCTGAGGCAGTGGCGCGGCAGCGAGAAGCCCCGGGCCCGTCTGGCGCAGGATGCTCTCCACCAGACCCGCAGGCGGCTCGGGAGCCACATCCAGACAGGCCAGCCACTGGCGTCCGCAGGAGGACTGATCGAGCAACGCGGAGCAGTTGGCGCAGGTGGCCTTGTGCTCGTCAAAGAACGCCTGATCTTCGGCGGAAAGCTGCTGGTCAAGAGCGTCCACCAGCATCGTCTCCCAGCGTCCGCAGGCAGGCGAAGCAGGCAGATGGATACGGTTGTGGCTGGAGTCGTGGTCGATCATGGCTACATCACCTCCTTTTTATTGCATTCCAGCAGGCGGGCCAGCTCGGCGCGCCCGCGGCTGATGCGGGATTTGACGGTGCCTTCGGGAATCGAAAGCACCTGTGCTATTTCTTTGTAATCCATCTCTTGCAGGTCGCGCAGGATGACGGCCTCACGCAGCTCCGGCGAAACCTGGGCCAGCGCCTGCTGGACCATGCGCTGCATCTCGCGGCGGGCAAGCTGCTCGTGCTGGCCCGGCCCTTTGGACTGGAGGCGATCCAGAGGAACGGCGCCGCGATCCTCACCGGCTTCGGTCCAGCCTTCGTCGAGGCTGGAGGTTATTCTCTGGTTGCGTGTGCGGCGGAAGTGGTCGATGAGCAGATTGCGGGTGAGTGTGGTGATCCAGACCGGCAACGAGCCGCGATCGGCATCGAAGCTCTTCAGGCTGCCGTAGACGCGCAGAAAAACCTCCTGCGTCAGATCTTCGGCGTCCGTGCCCGAGCCGGTGAAGCGGTAACAGATGGCGTAAACGCGGCGATGATGGGCGCGGACCAGCGCAGCCCAGGCGGCGGAGCCGCCCAGCAGACACTGCTGCACCGTCGCTGACCAGTCGGTCTCCAAACGCGCCTCCCGCTGTGCGCTTCCGCTCGCGGACTGTGCCTCTGCGTGATCCATGAACCGTGTGTGCGGAGCAACGCCCGGTCCCGCAGTCGCCGACCCTGAAACCGTGCGGCGGCGCGCAGTTTGCCAGATTCCTGGAGTCCAGCCAATTGTAGCCGCAGTTGCCATGCCCAGAGGTACGCACCCGGACAGAAATTTGTTCCATAGCTGCACGAAGTTCCACGTAGAGCGCGATCTTCCCCATTCGTCAGCGTTGTGTGGCGCAGATATTCCGCTGCCGCGCAAACTGAGCGGGAGCGCCGGTGGGCGCTCCCGCGGGATGGAGTGAGTTCGGGCCGGATTTGGCGTCCGTACCGGCCGGAGTCAGTACCGATCCTGGAACTCCGGTTCGACGGGATTTTCAAAGAGCGAGCGATCGCGCGTGACGATCGTCAGCCCGGAGGGGGTGACGAAGTAGCGCTTCTTGTCCTCGACCGGATCGTAGCCGATAACGGTGCCTTCGGGGATGTGTACGTCGCGGTCGATGATGGAGCGGCGGATGCGGCAGTGGCGCCCGATATTGACGTGGCTGAAGATGATGCTGGAGTCCACGTCGGAGTAGGAGTTGACGCGCACATCCTGGCTGAGAACGGAGTTGCGCACCTCGGCGCCGGAGATGATGACGCCGGCGGTGATGACGGAGTTGACGGCGCGCCCGGTGCGGCCCGGCTCGCCAAAGACGAACTTTGCGGGAGGATACTGGCGGACGCGCGTGCGGATGGGCCAGTGTTTGTCGTAGAGGTTGAAGGTGGGCGAAACCGCGCAGAGGTCGAGGTTGGCGTCGTAGTAAGAATCCAGCGTGCCGACATCGCGCCAGTAGAGCGCCTGCTGCTTGTTTTCATCCACAAAGTTGTAAGCGACCATCTTGCGTCGGCCCAGGCAGTTGGGCAGGATGTTGTGGCCAAAGTCGTGCTTCGAGTTTGGGTCTTCGGCGTCGGCGATCAGTTCCTTGAGCAGCGCATCCGTGTTGAAGATGTAAATGCCCATGGAGGCATCGACGGCGCCGGGATTGAAGGGCGAACGGAAGCTGGTGGATTTGGGCTTTTCCTCAAAGCCGAGAATCTCGCCGGTACCGCCAACCTCGACGACGCCAAAGCGGGAGACTTCATCGGGCGCGATGGGCAACGTGGCCAGCGTGACCTCGGCGCCGGAGTTGACGTGATGGTCCAGCATGAGGCTGTAGTCCATCTTGTAGATATGATCGCCGGAGAGGATGATGACGTATTTGGGCTGCTCGGAGCCGATGGAATAAATGTTCTGATAGACGGCGTCGGCGGTGCCCATGTACCAGTTGGCGCCGGTGCGCTGCATGGGAGGCAGAATCTCGAAGAACTCGCCCAGTTCCTGGGCGACGATGCCGGTCCAGCCTTCGCGGATGTGACGGTTGAGGCTGAGCGCTTTGTACTGCGTCATGATGAAGACCTTGCGCAGCCCGGAGTTGATGCAGTTGGAGAGCGTAATGTCGATGATGCGGTAGTGTCCGCCGAAGGGAACGGCAGGCTTTGCGCGGTCGCGAGTGAGCGGAAAGAGCCGCTCGCCTGCTCCGCCAGCTAACAGAACGCCAAGGGTATCCTTCATAGGTGTGTGCATCTCCTTTGTGCTCGACGTTGTAGCGAAACTGCGCCCGAACGCGTTCGATGTCGAACTTTTCCGGTGAGTGGACGGTAAATTTCTCTCCGGACGGGCGAGAATATCACAGCCGCATGACAACTGTTCAGCGTGGGAGAGAAAGCGAAGAGTAAATCGATCTCACGCGAGCGAATGGGTATGGCGAACGGTCGCGCAGGATCAGGACAGATCAGGACAGATCAGGACGGGTCTTCGCCCTCGACGGCGATGCGCAGCGACTTGAGGAAGTTCAGGTCGTGTGAAGTGAACTCTGTGCCTGTTGCCGCGTTGCCTTCGTCCGGATCGGAGCTTTCGCCGACGTCGTTCAGTCCGATCGTGGCCTCCAGCATGAGCATCACGTCGAAGCCGTGCTGACGGATGTTCTGGACCACACCGGCAATCTGGTCGGACTCCAGGACGGAGTCGTGTATGGCCTCGCCCAACTGTTGAATCAACTCGCGCAAGCGTGGATTCATGATTGCCCCCTTTTGCGATGGTCAGGGCTGAACGGGCACGCGCATCGGTGCCGAGGAGCCGGGCCAGGTTTCTTCTACCTTACTTCTGACGGAATCAGAGGGCAACTGGTAATCGGCGGCGGGCTGTGGGAATCGGGGGTCATCATCTGGGATGCAAGCGCAGAATTTCAGCGCTGATAAACTGAAGACCGGAGCGCCACCATGAAACCGGAAAAGCTGGGACGCGTGTTGGGAACGGGTGTGCGCGTGGCTGGCCGCATGGCCGTGGAGCGGCAATCGGACGCGCAGCGCGCCGTTGCTGCGGGCCGACAGATGCAGGCTGCAATTGGCTCCGAGACCCGGGCGGCGATGCAAAGCGACCTGAAGCGCGGCGCGCGCCTGGCGAGCCGCGCCGCAGGCCGTGGAATGGGCGGATTTCTGCGCCCATTCCGCCGCGTCGGCGGCATTCTGTGGCTGGAAGTGACGGGGTTTTTCTTTGGCATGTTTGCCGCCTATTTTGGCGCAGATGTGTGGCGTGTGCGGGCTTCGCTGCGCCAGGGAACGGAGCACAATCATCTGCTGCTCTCTGCCGCGGGCTGCGCGGTTTTTGCCTATCTCAGCGTGAGCGCCTTCTGGCGGGCGCGGCGGCGCTGAATCCGAAGCAGGGAAAAGCCGCTTCCAGCGCGGGGATTCGCTACAATGGAAGCAGGAATCGCTTTCCAGAGAAGGAGTTTTTTGTGGCAGAACGTACGTTCAGCATTATCAAGCCGGATGCAGTGCGCAAGGGCTATACCGGGGCCATCCTCGCCGCGATCGAAAAAGGCGGGTTTCAGGTGTGCGCGATCAAGAAGTTGTCCATCTCAAAGAAACAGGCTGAAGGATTCTATGCCGTGCACAGCGCACGACCGTTCTTCGGCTCGCTGACGGATTTCATGTCCTCCGGCCCGATTGTGCTGATGGTGCTCGAAAAAGAGAATGCCATCGCCGACCTGCGCAAGCTGATGGGCGCGACGAATCCAGCCAACGCCGAGGAAGGTACGATCCGGAAGCAGTTTGCCGGATCGATCGAAGAGAACGCGATTCATGGCTCCGACGCGCCGGAGACTGCGGCCTTCGAAATCGGCTACTGGTTTGCAGGCTACGAGCTGGTCTGAGCGCGACTGCTCGCCGGACAATCGTCGCAAAGCAGTATTCTTCCGAAGCTAGAGAGATTTTCTTATAGGTGTGCATAT
>JAJZHE010000014.1:29878-31486 GCA_021804655.1 Acidobacteriota bacterium | reverse complement strand
TTCAGATGGCTGTACTGCTGGGAGAAGAGAATGGCACTTCCGAACTGGATTGGCGATGCACTGGCGGACTTCGATGCGATGACCGGACCACACAGCGAAACGGACGTCGCGAGGGCACTCGAAGCCGCGCGAGCGAAGCAGACAGAACTTCAGGAATTGGACAGCAAGGTTTACGCTATTGAATACTCCGTATTTCAATTACGTGGGATAAGCGGGAACACCGGAAGCATCTGGGGCACATATTTTGCGCCCTGGGCAATCATCGAAAGCACAAGGTTCATCAGTCCGGACATTTCGAAACTCGACGGAGATGCGATTGTCCATTGGGAACAACGAGCGAACGAAGTCCGAGACCCTGTACTGAAAGCACGCTACGCTGATGCGGCCTGGGATCTGTGCAAGACGATCACGCAGAACAAGCCAACCTACCGCATGGCGGTGCTGGCTGTCGAGGCATACGCCGCAGCCGCAGACCGACGCCTGTCCCAACTTCCTTTCGGTGCAGTGCAGTGGTTAGCGCGCGCCTTCGACCTGGCGCGCAGATTGCAAAATAAAGCACTCATCGATCAAGTGATCGCAAGCATGTTCAGCCTCTACGAATCCTATCTGTCGCCTCAGTATGTCGGAATCTGGTTGACGCTGATCGAAACCCTTTACGAGGCTCAGGAACTATTGACCGAAGAGCAGACCTCGCGGATGGTCACGGATATGGAGGAGATGCTGACAACCCTCTCTTCTCCGAACGAAGACAACCGATTTGATGCCTTCAATGCACAGGCAGTCGGTGAGAAGCTGATTCAGCACTACAAGAGCGTTGACGATCAGGCCAGCGTCATAAGGGTTCTCAAGACCTTCGGCGGCGCATTCGAGATGATGGCTGACAACTCCGGCTCCTCTCTCGCGGCGTGCTATCTTCAGCCCATCATTGAGCGCTATGAACAGGAGGGTTTGAAGGACGAGGCTGAGAGGATACAAAATAAGGCACTGCAGCGAATGCAGAACGCCACGGATGAGATGAAGACGATCTCAATCCCTCATCAGATAAAGGCCGAAGAAATCGATAACATTCTGTCCGCCCTAGTAGCCGAGAACGATCTTGCAACGACTCTAAACCGACTCGCGTTTTACTTCGCACCAAAGACCAAAGAAGCAAGAGGTCTGATTGAGCAAGCGAAGACGGTCGCGCCTTTCATGAGCATGATCCCTGTGTCGATTGTGGGCGACGATGGCCGGACTCAACGACGGATCGGTGACGCGGACGACGATGAGGGCCGCCTTTACTACCAACTGGCGCAAACGATGACCTTCACGCAGCCTTACCTCTACATCGTCTTGTCAAAACTCAGGGAACGCTTTTCATTCAGCGTCGATGATCTTCTCGCGTATCTCTACGAGTGTCCGGTGTTTCCGATAAGACGAAAGCCTCTATTGCGAGAAGGGTTAGAGGCATATTTACGCGGAGACTTCCTAAAGGCGATACACGTTCTTGTCCCGCAGCTTGAGGAATCACTGCGCAGTTTTCTGGCCCTCATTGGTATTCCGCCGGTTAAGAACGTGCCGCGTCATCCGGGCATCACCGACGTGAAGAGCATGAATAATATTCTGGAA
>JAJZHE010000014.1:0-29868 GCA_021804655.1 Acidobacteriota bacterium | reverse complement strand
ACGAGAGAGTGCGTGCTGTTTTGCCTGAAGACGTGTGGCGATACCTTACCGTGCTGTACATCGAGCGGATCGGGTTCAATCTCAGAAACGATCTCGCACACGGTCTCATGCCACTTGAGCAATTCAACGAATACATGGCCAATTGGGTATTCCATAGCTTTTTGATTCTTAGCCCTATTCGGATTACTCCCAAGAAGACTTCTTGCCTCAGAATCTGTTTAAAAACTGGAGTAGGAATCGAGGAAGGAATATGCGAGCGGAGATTTGACAGTTAAGTTGAGGGCATGTATCCGAGCGATTTGACGGATTCACAGTGGGCCAAGCTGGAACCATTGCTGCGAGAGCCGCCGGAGGGCCGCCATGCTGGCGGCAGACCGCGCAAGTATCCGTTGCGGCGGGTGACCGACGCCATGTTGTACGTGGTGAAGACGGGCTGTCAGTGGCGGCAGATGTCGGTCGATTTCCCGCCCTGGCAGACGGTGTATCAGCAGTTTCGGGCTTGGCGTTTGCTCGGAACCTGGGAGCGGGTGACCAAGTCCTTGCGAGAACAGGGCCGCAAGGCAAGCGTACGCAGCCCCACACCCACGATGGCGATCATCGATTCGCAGTCGGCCAAGACGGCCTTAAAAGGGGGCGGCGGGGATACGATGCGGGCAAGAAGATCAAAGGGCGCAAGCGGCACATTGCGGTCGACACGCAAGGCAACGTGCTGACGGTGGTTGTGCATTCGGCCGGAGTGCAAGATAGGGTGGGAGCGCGGGCGGTGTTGATGCGGCTGTTTTGCCGATTAAATGTTTGGTCCCGGAGTTTGATGGTGCATACTTTTCCCATCAGTCAAAGGAGACATTATGGGCCCGATACTTCACGGGAGCGCCCGCACGACAGCAGCAGTCCGTCGAGCGATACAGCATAGTCAAGAGAGCTTGAGGGCGTTGTTTTGCCGATGAAGAATGCTCTGCTGCCTGGCGGTTCAGGAAAACTACTGCTGCGGAACGGGTGGCTCCTGTGGGATGGCAGCGCCGTCCGAGCGCGGGTCACCGGCAGCGAAGTTGACCTTGCGCGTGGTGTCGCGGACGACGGCAGCGCCCTGGCCAACCGTAAACGAAAGCGGCTCCAGGAGCTTGATCTGGTGGCCGCGCGCGGTGAGTCCGGCGCGGATGTCGGCAGGGATGGTCTCCTCCATCATCACGTCGCAGCCGTCGAAAGTTTCCTTGGTGAAGCGTGGCTGCTCCAGTGCAGACTGCACGTTCATGTGGAAGTCCACGACGTTGGAGACAAACTGCGCGTGCGCCTGGGCCTGATTCCAGCCGCCCATGATGCCGAAGCCGATGCGGATGTCACCTTTTTCCATGAACGCAGGAATGATGGTGTGCAGCGGGCGCTTGTGGCCGTCGAGCGAGTTGGGCAGGCCGGGCGTCATCTGGAAACCGGCGCCGCGATTCTGGAACGAGAAGCCGAGTCCGGGCGCAACCATTCCCGTGCCGTAGCCGGCGTAGTTGCTCTGGATGAGCGAGACGATGTTGCCGTCCTTGTCGATAGTGGAGAGATAAATCGTCGAGTTCCCGTGCTTGTCGAGTTCTGTCTCGATCTTCGATGGAACCACCTGGCAGGAGGCTTTGTTCATGTCAATCAGTTTGGCGCGCTGGTCGGCGAGGGATTTCGAGATGAGCTGCTGAACGGGAATGGGCGAGAAACGCGGGTCGCCGACGTAGCGATACATGTCGGCGTAGGCCAGCTTCTTGGCCTCGATCATCACGTGCAGCGCAGCGACGGAGTTCTGGCCATACTGCTCCAGCGGAAAATGCTCCATGATGTTGAGCATGGAAAGCGCGGCGATCCCTTGACCGTTGGGTGGCAGTTCATAGACGGTCCAGCCGTGATAGGTGGTCGAGACCGGCTCAACCCACTCGGGCTGGAAGTCGCGAAAATCCTCCAGCGTGTGCAGGCCACCTTGTGCACGCAGAAACTTGACCATGACCTCGGTCATTGGACCGTTGTAATAGGCGTCGCGCCCGTGCGCGGCGATCTGCTGGAGCGAGTGAGCCAGCGCTGGATTGCGGAAAAGATCGCCGGGCTGCGGTGCCTGCGGCCAGAGGTCGTAGGTTTCTTTATAGCCGGGCTGGTTGAGCAGGCGGGGAGCAATCCAGTAGCGAGCATTGCGCTCGGCCAGCGGAAAGCCATTGGAGGCGTAGTAGATGGCCGGAGCCAGCAACTTGCTGAAGGGCATGGTACCGAAGCGCGTGCGCATGGCGTCCCAGCCGGCCACCGCGCCAGGCACGTCAATGGTGTTGACGCCGATGTAATCGAGCGAGGTCACGCCCTTGGCCTTGAGCGCGTCGATGGTGAGCGCTTTGGGTGTCCAGCCGCTGGAGTTCAGGCCGTAGAGTTTGCCCGTCTTCGCATCGTAGTACAGCATGAACAGGTCGCCGCCAATGCCGTTGACATACGGCTGAACGACGCCCATGACGGCGTTCGCGGCGATGGCCGCATCGATGGCGTTGCCGCCCTGCTCCAGGATGTGCGCGCCCGCCTGCGAAGCAAGAAACTGCGGCGTGGAGACGATGCCGAACTTCGAAACGACCATGGAGCGCGCCTGGCCGGGAGCGGTGTGAAACTGTTGCGCACACGCGAAAGATGCGCTCGACAGGATGAGTACGATGGTGAGAAGGCGTTTCACAGAGACTCCGGCGCGGAGTGCAACCCCGCATGTTGGATTACGATCCAGAATTGAAGGAAGAATAGCACAGGGCCATCACGCTCCCATCTGTCACCGGATCGCGAGGGAGCCGGTGACAGATGAGGAGCAGATTCTCCTGCGAAAACGCCTCAGGAAAGGCTCGATCCGGGGCAAATCGTTGCTGCTTCAGTTGCCAGAGAGCAGGCTTGGCTCTTCCGGAGAGCGCAGACGGACGATGCGGTCGATGGCGTAGGGAGTGCGCTGGGAGCTGGTGAAGTAATGGCGGACTTGCAACTCGCCAAGCAGGCCGATGGCCAGCATCTGGATGCCGGCCAGAATGAGCACGCCGGCGATGACGAAGAGCGGACCGTGCTGGTCCATCAGGCTGGCCTGCCAGTTCATGAGCTTGAGGGCGAAGAGCGTCATCGACGTGAGGCCGCCGGCCAGGATGCCGAGCACGCCAATGGGGCCAAAGAAGTGCAGCGGACGGCTCATGTACTTGAGCAGGAAACGGATGGTGAGCAGATCGAAGAAGACGCGGAAGGTGCGGCTGATGCCATAGTGGCTTTTGCCGCGTTCGCGGTGGACGTTCTTGATGGGAATTTCGCAGATGGAAGCGCCGTACCAGGCGGCGAGCGCTGGGATGAAACGGTGCATCTCGCCGTAGAGCGGGATGTTGTGGATGACCTCGCGGCGATAGGCCTTGAAGGTGGTGCCAAAGTCGTGAATGTCCACGCCGGAGAGCTTGGCCATCAGCCAGTTGGCGCAGCGGGACGGGATGCGGCGCATGACGAAGTTGTCGATGCGCTCCTTGCGCCAGCCGGAGACGACGTCGTAGCCCTCAGCGAGCTTGGCCAGAAAGTTGGGAATCTCGGCAGGGTCGTGCTGCAGGTCGCCGTCCATCGCCAGGATGAAGTCGCCGGAAGCATGGTCAAAGCCTGCGGCGAGCGCGGAGGTCTGGCCAAAGTTGCGGCGCAGCTTGACGACCAGAACGCGGCTATCCACCGCGGCAATCTCTTCCAGCAACTTGTAGGAGCGGTCGCTCGATCCGTCATCGACCAGCACCAGCTCAAAGCTGTCGCCCACGTGCTCCATCACGGACTTCAGGCGGGCGTACATCTGTGTGACGTTTTCTTCTTCGTTGTGGAAGGGAACGACGATGGAATACTTCGGCATATAACTAGTATAGATGCGATTCTGTGGAAAAAGTCGTCGTGCATACAGCGAAAAAGCCCAGAAAGAGTTGCTTGAAATGTATTCTGTACGCGCCTCGACCAACCGCGAAGAGGCATGATCGACGCACGTTGAAGGCTTTTCTCGATCAAAGCGATGTGACATATGTGCATGTAGTAGATGTCAGAGAGCCTCCGCGCCTCGTCGCGAAGCGATCCTCACAAGTGGCAGGTGCATGACTGCGGGCCACGTGCTTTCGTAACCAGCAGATTTGCAAAAAACATTTGACTTTTGCAATTGCTGCGCGCTACCGTTCTTCCGACTTACTTTTCCGTTCGGACGGCCTCTCGTTCGCCTGCTGATGCAAGAGGATGTACGGTATCCATTTCTCCAGGCCACGCGCTCGCTCTCCGTGCGCAACTGCAACCATCTGCCTTGGCCATCTCGCGAGAAAGGATACCCTCCCCCATGAAACCCCAAATCACCCCCCCCGCGCGCATTTTTGCGTTCGTGCTTTGTTTTCTTGCCTTAGCCTGCTTCACGCCGCAGGCTCGCGCCCAGCTTCAACAACTCACCGGCCATGTGCCTGACATGGTGAAAAATGGTCAGGCTCCGCTGGTCAGCATCCTGCCTGGCGGCCAGAAGATGCATCTCAGCATTGTGCTGCCCCTTCGCAACAAACCGGTCTTCGATCAACTGCTCAAAGAGCTGTACGATCCCAAAAGCCCCAGGTACAGACAATTTCTTGCGCCGGAGCAGTTTGCTCAGCAGTTCAGCCCCGCACAAAGCGACTATCAGAAGGTCATCGAGTTTGCCAGCGCCAATGGCTTCACGGTTACAAACACCCCGCCCAATCGCATGATCCTCTCGATGGAGGGCACTGCCTCGCAGGTGGAGCAGGCCTTTCATGTCCACTTAAATCTCTACCGCGACCGGCAGGCGAAACGCAATTTTTATGCTCCGGATCGCGAACCGTCCATCAGTCTCAGCATTCCCGTGCTGCACATTGCTGGCATGTCGAACTTCCTGATTGCCAAACCTATGATTGGGCTGGGCGGCGGAACAGGTGGATATCAGTCAAGCGGCAATCCGCCAATCTACTATCCAGATAGCATGCGAACTGCATATTACGGAGGCACTTCGCTGACGGGCAACGGGCAATGCCTCGCACTTGGCGAATTTCAGGGCTATAACATCGAAGATGTTATTCAGACCCTGCAAGCTGGCGGTCGCGCGCAGGCGTCCTACACCACAACAGGAAGCGGCAACTACGTTGTCTCCTACACGCCTCCGGGGGCGAATGCACCTTATTCCATCACGCTGTATAATGTGTCTCTTGATGGCGGAAGCGTAATCCCAGACTACCCAACAAACCAACCCGGAACCGACATTCGCCAGGTAGCTGAAGCGGATGAGGGAGAAGTTGTCGCAGATATCAGCCAGGCAATCGGAATGGCACCGGGAATGAGCCTAATTGAAATTTACCTGGTTCCTCTTCAGTTTTATGACGATGCTGGAGACATCCTCAATGATATGTTTAGCCCTCCGTCTGGGCTGCCTGTATGCAGCCAGGCTGCAATGCCGTGGGCGGTATGGAGTCCGGGATATTATGGCAACCAACCAACATATCTCGATCAGAATTTTCTAGCGCCAATGGCTGGTGGTGGACAGGGTCTTTTCGTAAGCACCGGCGACAGCGGGAGCTGGCCGAGCAATAGCTACGATTATTTCCCTGCCGACGATCCATACGTGATCGCTGTGGGCGGGACCGTACTGACCACAAACAGCAGCGGAGGATGGTCGTCGGAATCGGCTTGGTCCAGCAGCGGAGGAGGAATCAGCCCTGACAATCTACCGTTGCTGCCCTATCAGAACGGAGTTGAAACGGCGTGCAACCACGCCTCCACGACGCTTCGCAATGCTCCCGATATCGCCATGGAGGCAAACGGTGATAACTATGTTTGTTCGGTTCTTGCACCCTATCCCTCATGCAGCACAACGGCATCCGGTACGAGTTTTGCGACAGTAAGGTGGGCGGCGTTCATGGCGCTCGTCAATCAACAGGCAACAGACAATGGTATGGCTCCAAATAGCGCAATCGGCAACATTGACCCGTATATCTACACCATTGGATTCAGCTCGGGCTACCAGCAAAACATGCACGATATCGCCAGCGGCAGCAATGGTGCATATAACGCCTGTCCCGGCTATGATTTAGTTACGGGATGGGGGTCTCCCAATGGCCAGAACACAGTCGATGCGCTCATCGGTACAACGCCGGTAGCGCCGCTTCCCGCATCTTCGCCTTACGAATACAACGTCAACGTAACCCTGCAGGGAACACCACCCACAAGTATTACAACGACGATGTATCTGGGCGACGCCACGCCCGGCGCAACCATTTATTATCAAGTCACCATCTGTGGTGAGCCGTATGCGCTCACCTCAGTTCAGCCCGGAACCTATCTGCAGTTGGTCAACTCATGCCCGAGCATGCCTGCTTCGGGCTACATGTACGCAATTGCGCATAAATACGGCCAGAGCCAGACCGTAAGCATGTCATTTTAGGCTAAGTCATGAAATCGTCAATCGCTATTTCATGCTTTGCATCCCTGTTGATCGCCGCTGCGGCACTGATGGGCTGCGGCGGTTCGACGGGTACCTCCGGAGGACACGCATCGGCGTCTCACGAGTGGGCGTGGATGGGCGGCTCGCAGACACCAACCCAACCCGGAAACTACGGAACGCTCGGACAATCCTCCACGCAAAACATACCCGGCGCACGTTTTGGCTCCGCCTGTTGGACGGATACACAAGGAACCTTCTGGATCTTTGGCGGATCAGGGGTCGTGAGTCAGCAAAGCAATGGCTCGCTGAATGACCTATGGAAGTTTGATCCCTCGAACGAGCAATGGACATGGGTGAGTGGGCCGAACCAGGCAAACGTTCCGCCCGTCTATGGCATAAAGGGGATTGCCTCGGCCTCCAACCTTCCTGCCGGCCGTATCCTTGCGCAGACGTGGACAGACTTGCAGGGGAATCTCTGGCTCTTCAGCGGGCGCCAGTTCAGCGACCTCTGGAAGTTTTCTCCGTCCACCGGCGAATGGACTTTTATGGGAGGTGACACGGCATTTCCAACGAATGCACCCAATAAAGGTGTGTATGGTACGCTCGGCCAGCCGTCTCCAACTAACTGGCCCGGCGCACGCTCACAGGCAGTCACCTGGACCGACGCACAGGGTAATCTCTGGATGTATGGCGGTGGTGGACACGACAGCCAAGGAATCGGCGGGCTACTCGGCGATTTGTGGGAGTACACCCCCTCGATCAGCGAATGGACCTGGATGGGTGGCTCACCTATACAAGGCGCTCCTGTTGTCTACGGCCAGAAGGGCGTAGCGTCCGAATCGAATACTCCGGGAGCGCGAGATGGCTCGCTATTCTGGAGTGACGGGAACGGCGATATATGGCTCTTCGGTGGAGCTGACACATCTGGAGGCGGTGGAACAGGCAATGATCTCTGGAAATACTCGAACGGCGAATGGACCTGGCTTGCTGGCTCCGAACAACCCAACCAGCTTGGAATCTATGGCTCGCCAGGGAATCCCTCGCCGTACACTGAGCCTGGATCACGCACAAATTCCGTTACCTGGATAGATGGTCAGGGCAACCTCTGGCTATTTGGCGGTAACGGCGAGGCGAGTCAACCGTCGTTTTACTTCGAACTGAGTGATCTTTGGGAATTCTCGAACGGGCAATGGACGTGGGTCGACGGCCCGAACATCATCGTCGATGTCGGCAGCTATGGGTCGCTTGGCGTCTCCAGCCCTGGGAATTTTCCTCCCGCACGTAGTTACGCTTGCGGATGGGTGGATCAATCTGGTCGCTTATGGCTCTTTGGCGGCTCAGCAGGCCTCGACTATTCCTCAATCACGTGGTTTAACGACCTGTGGGAGTACACGCCGTGAGCGCCAAACTACACGACGAGTCAGACGATCAGCATGTCATTTTAGGAGGCCGCGATGAAAATCTCAGATATCTCTTCAGCTTTTCTGGCTCTGCCTCTCTCCGCCGCGGTACTTGTTGGCTGCGGCGGATCTGGTTCATCTTCGACTGCTTCGGCGCAGAATGAGTGGGTGTGGATGGGCGGGTCGCAGAACCTGAACGCTGCGGGCAGCTATGGGATGCAGGACGCGGCAGCGGCGGGGAATTCGCCGGGGGCGCGCTCCGGCTCGGCTTTCTGGACGGATGCGCAGGGCAACTTCTGGCTCTTTGGCGGCATCGGCTATGACGCGAACACAGCACTGGGCGGACTGAACGACCTCTGGAAATACTCCGGCAGCCAGTGGACGTGGGTCACTGGCTCAGATACCTCGCCCGGCCCTGCCGTTCCTGGAGGCTTAGGATATAGCACCCTCTACGGCAACATCGGCGCGCATGGCGCTTACGGCACGATGGGAGTGGCCGGGGCGGCGAACACGCCTGGCGCTCGGAGTGGGTCTGCGCACTGGACCGACGCGCAGGGCAACTTGTGGCTCTTTGGCGGTTCAGGAACCGATGCCGTCGGCAACTGGACCGTGCTGGACGATCTCTGGAAGTTCAGCCCATTCAGCGGCCAGTGGACGTGGATGGGCGGGCCAAGCACGGTGTCGGCGACGCCGAAGGGCGTCTATGGCGCGATGGGCGTAGCGGCGGCGACCAACCTGCCTGGCCCGCGCAGCAACGCCGCAGCATGGACGGACACGCAGGGCAACCTGTGGCTTTTTGGCGGTATTGGATATGACTCGACCGGGAAAGACGGCTATCTGGAGGATGTGTGGATATATGCGAATGGCCAGTGGACATGGGTAAACGGGGCGACTTATGCCAACATGCCATACAGCTTCAGCCAGCAAGGCACGGCTTCGACCTCCGCCACGCCCGGCGGACGCTCGGACATGATTACCTGGTCTGACGGCAAAGGCAATCTGTGGCTCTACGGCGGCGAGTCGTATACCACTGCGCCGCCTACGCGAATTAACTACTGGGCTGACCTCTGGATGTTTTCGCCATCGAGCGGCTTGTGGACATGGGTCGGCGGTTCTTCCACCCCCAATCAGGGAACGAACTTCGGCCAGATGGGCGTGGCCGCGGCGGGCAATACTCCCGGCTCACGCGAAGGCTCCGCCACCTGGATCGATGCCAGCGGCAATCTGTGGCTCTTTGGCGGAACGGTGCATAACGGAGATATGCCCAATCCGATCTACCCTGACATGTGGGAATATTCGCCCTCCAATGGACAGTGGACGTGGATGGAAGGAACGCAGTCGGGCACCGGCGGTGTATTTGGCCAAATTGGCGTCGCTGACAGCAAAAATATACCAACGATCCGCGCCAACGCTGCCGCATGGACTAACTCATCCGGACAATTTTTACTCTTTGGAGGCGATACTCCCGGAGGTGGAGCATTGACCGATTCTGGAATACCATTTCCCAACACGGCGCTCAACGACCTGTGGGAGTACACGCCGTGAGCGCCAAACTACACGACGAGCCAGACCGTCAGCATGTCGTTTTAGGAACTGCGATGAAGCGTAAGAATACGAACACAGTTTGCTTCTTCTGCGCCGTTGCCACCGCAGCCCTGACAGGTTGCGGTGGCAGCAGCGGGAGCACAACGATAACCACCACGCCGCCGCTGACGCAGCATGACTGGATATGGCAGAGCGGGTCACAAAATGCAACACAACCTGGTGTTTACGGCACACAGGGGATGCCGTCGCCGCTGAATGTTCCGGGATCACGACATGGCTTTGCCGACTGGGCAGATAGTCATGGAAATTTCTGGCTTTTCGGTGGGGATGGACTCATCAGCCCACACAATAGCGGATTTCTCGATGATCTCTGGATGTATCAGCCTTCGACCGGCCAGTGGACCTGGGTAAGCGGATCGCAGCAGCCGAACCAGTCAGCTAACTTTGGAACCATCGGTGTTGCTTCTCCGACTAACATTCCAGCGGGACGCATATCCGCACAGACGTGGACGGATGCGCAGGGTAATCTTTGGCTGTTCTCCGGCAGCAATCTCTATAGCGACATGTGGAAGTTCACGCCATCCACAGGGGAGTGGACCTTTATGGGGGGCGGAACTGAAAACAACTTCAGCGGACCGATCAAAGGAATTTACGGAACACTGGGCCAGCCGTCACCCACCAACCAGCCCGGCCCGCGCGATAGTGCGGCTACATGGACCGATCAGCAGGGCAACCTCTGGATGTACGGCGGTGACGGATATGACAGCAATGGTCAGCAGGGTTTTCTCGGGGATATCTGGAGGTATAGCCCGGCCAATTTGGAGTGGATATGGATGGGAGGTTCGCCGATAGCAAACACTCAGCCCTCCTATGGTTCCAAAGGCGTCGCATCTGCCTCGAATACGCCGGGCGGACGCGGTAACTCTGCATTCTGGGGCGATGCGCAGGGGAATCTATGGCTGTTTGGCGGTGGAGATGTGAACGGCTACAACAACGATCTTTGGGAGTATTCCAACGGGGAGTGGACATGGATCGCTGGCTCGAATCAACCAAGCCAGGCCGGAATCTATGGTACTGTTGCGGTTCCGTCGCCGCAGAATGCTCCCGGCGCAAGATTCAATTCGGTCATGTGGATGGACGCTCATGGCAACCTCTGGCTCTTCGGTGGTATCGACTCTCTCGATATCGACTATAACGACTTGTGGGTATTCACAAATGGCCAATGGGCATGGATGAGCGGGCCGCAGGTTCCGACTGGTTATGGCAGCTTTGGAGCAATCGGGGTCGGATCATCCAGCGACGAACCACCACCACGTACCTCTGCTGGAGGATGGGTGGACCAATCCGGGAACCTATGGCTATTCGGTGGAGTCAATGTCGATATCCCGCAGGTCAATTGGTACAACGATCTGTGGGAGTATCCATTGTGAGCGGGGTTGGTCCCACTTCAATGTTGGACGTGAGGGTTTCGACGAGAATCTGTGCGGCGCGCTGGCATCGACGAAATCTGGGGTGTAAATACCGCGCCACTAGAAAGCGACGGTGTGATTTTCACCAATCTGGTTGATCCTATGGAGCATGACAACCGTAGCTACTGTTCATTGAATGTCAAAACAGGAGAATTCTGGCAGGTGCAGCGATGATCTGGCGCATCACACCGTTTGCGTTTTCACTCTTGGATGACAATATAACTGGAATGTGGAATCGAGCCAGATCATCCAGAGAAATCGCTGTTGTATCGACCACAAAATTTCTGGATGCCTCGCAAAGTGCTGACCACTGCCATAGTGCAGGACCTCTCTCAGGAACTGACCAAACATCTAAAATTATCGATGAATTGAAGTGGTGGACCCGGTGGGAATCGAACCCACAACCTGTCGATTAAGAGTCGAATGCTCTGCCAGTTGAGCTACAGGTCCACAATTGGATCGTCAGCGGCGACTCATATCCGCACAAATGAAGCGCGAATCGTGCCTGCCACCATGATCAAGATATCACAATGCGGGTCTAAAAGTTAAACTGCAGACCCCCGAAGAAAGCTCGCTGTGCCTGGGCAAAATAGAGCCGTGAACCATCCGTCGTCACGAAGGGTTGATAACCCTGCGCCAGCAGATTCTGTACATCCACCAGCACGGCAATGCGGCCATCTTCGCCGTCGTGCTGACCCTGAATCGGTTGCCTCAGATACAGATTCAAGTACGGCTCGGCCGCATCCACTGCATAGGGTGCCACTTCGGTGACGGTTGCCTCGGGCTGCCATCGATAGCTTGCCCGCCAGTGTGTTCCCGTCTTGTCCACTTCGCCGGAAAGCGCAAGCGAATACATCTGCGCGTGACGCGCAGATGCCCCGTGCAAAATCGTCACGATATCCATGGGTCCGGTCGCTGTGGGCATGACCACGGCATCACCGCTGGCATAGCTCAGACGCACATGATTACCGTCCGGCATACTGCTTTCCACCTGTGCCACCACTCCAGCAGTCGAATAGCCCTGACTGGCCCCACGCAGAATCGCACTGCCCTGATCCACCATCATCCACTGGCCCATGCCGCCGTTTCCGGTCAACCGGCCTCCGGCTTCCAGTGTGGGATTGGCAATGTTGTCGCCATAGACGACGAGCATCATGTGCGCTGGTCCGGCTGTTGTCTGCCAGCCCAGCTCCTGATGCAGACCTCGCTCGACGGCGGCCTGTCCGGCGCTATCGTTCACCTGCGGCAGCCACGTCTCCGGCTCAATATCGTTTGCGGCACCCTGCGCAGGCACTGCTGTCGCCAGCCGGTATTCCAGGGCACCCACGCCGCGATGCAGTCGCACGGAAGCGAAGGGCATCGCCTGAACGACCGCACTGCCGTCGCCCATGCGCAGGAAAACCTGATCGGAACCCGCTTCTGCATCGAGACTTTGCAGCATTTGCATCGTCTCCCATCCGCGTATAGCGACTTCCTGCAACCCTGCCTGGCCGGCCGTACCGATCATTGGATCGGTCATGATCGCGGCTACGGTATTCACTGACCGCGAACCCATATGTGCCGCGCCCATCTCCTGCCGGAAGCCGAGCATCGTCTCCATCCAGCCAGCGTCGGCATAGGCATCGGACGCGCCGGTCTTCGCGCTCATCACTGCAGTCCGACCTGAGCGCATCTGCTTCTCAGCAGCCATGCTCACCTGTCCGCCGCTCTGGCCAAATTGCCCTCGACCGGCTCCCGCAGCCAAACGCATGCGCAGGCGATGCTGGGCTGCGCCTGTCGTCTCTGCCGATCCGTCGCTCACCAGTTCCGGGGTTCCATCGTCCTGCCAGCGCAGCAGCGGACGACCCTCAGCCGAACGCAGGGTCCAGGCCCAATCGTCTTCACTTGCCGGGCGAATGCGGCGAGGAGTTGGCGCCCACTGCATCAGGTCATAGATCGTGCGTACTGTGACATTGACGATCGTCGCGGAGCGCACGCGCAGATTTTCCTTGAGCGCAGGCAGGTAGCTGGACGCGACCGTGCGCACGGCATAGCGGCCGGGGGCCACGCGCTCCATTGAGTAATAGCCCAGGCTGTTCGTGAATGTGCGCGCCACCAGCGTGGCATCTGGTCCCATCAGCTCGACCAAAGCGCCGATCTGTGGCTGGCCGTTGGCGTTGCGCACCTGGCCTGAGACCGACGCAGGCGAATGCCGCATGGGACGCGCCTTTGCATCGAACGATGCTGAAACGAGAGCCGCAGCAACCACACTGGCAACAACGAATTGGGAAATTGTTCGCTTCACTTCGTCTTGTTTTGACGCGTCGTGATGCTCCAAAAAGACTACTACACTGCTTACGGCGACCGGGTACTTGGCCCGGTCATTCCGTCGGGAGCTGATTACTGGACAACGAAGGGAACGCTTCTCGTAATCTGCTGCTTCGAGATGGCGTCATTGACCAGTATCGTCATCTTATACTTCCCTGGCTGCAAACCGGCAAGAGGAACCGTACGCTCCATGGTGAGTTGATCGCTGTGCGCGCTCATGTCCTTGGACTGCTCACTGGTGGCCAACAACACTTTGTCCGACGCGCCGTCCTGAATTTCGTAGGTCACCGTAGCTTCGTTACTCTTGGTCTTGTCGTTGATGCCAAGGTTGTAGACCTGCATCCAGCAGTTCAGCCGCTGGTCACGCGTGAAAGAGACAGGAACTACCGGATTCTGGCTCACGCGCGGACGAATGTAGGTATTGCCGATGATGAAGTTGCCCGTACCGATCGTCTGTGTCGGCACCTGCTCCATCTTGTCAGCCAGGATCATCGACGATGTTGCCAGCTTCTCATCGTCAAACTTCGGCACGATCAGGCTGCGCGCATAGATGCCGACGTGATCCTTGTTGTTTACGTCTTTGACCGCGATATCGAGCCTGTAAGCACCGGGGCGCAAAGGCAGCGCCTTCCAGTAGACCGAGCTGCGCTGCAGCGTGCTGCCGAGCAGTTCCTGCGGCTGTGTGATTTCGACGGTGTCTTCAAAGGTCTGCACTGCGCGATCGGTGATCGTCGAGACGCGTCCTTCGATCTCCACCACTCCGTGCGAGACGCCGTCCTTGGTCGTAAAGGTGACGTCCTTGTTCTTGATCTGCAGCGTGATCGGAACCAGCATCGTGTCGTCGGTCACGCGCACATAGTCTGTGCGCACGTCAAAAGGAAAGATCGGCCCAGTCAGCACCTTGTGTTCGGAGATGAAGGCATCCAGATCCTTGAACTTGATCGGAGGCGGAGCAAAGAGCTTGGCCGCCATCTCGATGCGATCAAACTCCTTCGACTGGTTGCCCTGGCCCAGTGGCCCATTACCCAGATTCTCCAGTCCACCCTTGAATCGATCCGCCTTCTTGGCCTGACCCATCTCTTCGTAGAGCGTGAGACCTGCGCCCGGAACATGGAGCAGAGCGTCCTTCTCCGAACGGTCCAACGTGAAGTGAAAATCGCCGCACTGGCAGGTGTCCACAAACTCGATGTCGATGTTATCGCCGACACCTTCCAGATAGCGGTAATGCCATACCTCGAATGGGAAGGTTTCCGTCTCGCCGCCGCCCTCACTCATGGGACGCTGATAGCTGCCGCCGGAGGGGTGCGAATCAATCGAATCCGGCTTGCCCCAGGTGATGTAAATGCGGCCACGATCCGTCTTCCATCCTGGCTTGCCAGCGGCAAAGTGCTCATTGGCATAGGCGATGCGCCGATAGTGCTCTTCGCGAAATTCATTGTCAGGAGAATCCGGGTTCGGATTGCGACGCTGCCAGAACTGCTCGATAAACGCGTCGCGCTCTTCGTCGTTGCCCAGACTACGGAAGGCTTTCGCTTCCTCGCCAGTGATGATGTAGGGCACGTCCTGCGTCAGCCATGTCTTGTAGGCTCCGCTTAACTCATTCCGTTCCTGCTTCAGGCTTCGAAATTTTTCTTTGTCGGTAAGCGCACGATCGCGTGGATCGCTCTGCGGTGTATTCGACGTGTCCGAAGCATTGACAACCGACGCCGTATTCTCCGCCGTCTGCTGCTGCGCCGCTCCACCCTTAAGCGCCAGGTGGAATGCGTTCATGCGCACCATCTGAGCCTGCGCCACAGAACCGGCAGCCAGCATCAGAATACCGATCCCAATTCCCGACAGAGTCAGCATCTGCATGCGGAATCGTTCTCCCGAATGACCAACCAACTTGTTTTTATCCATTCCCATGTCGCCTACACTCCTGCAATCTCTCATTGTATGGCCGTGAGCGTTGCCGGACAAGGACGTTCTGCACGTTGGACCGTGCCATGGCAAAAATGTCATCGTAGTTCGCTGCATCTCCGGGAACCCCTGCGGCGTGAATTGCGTACACTGGAGCAGGAGATTCCCAAGCAGTTTCCTGCGCTTATGAAGAAAATTATCGGAATTGTGCTCGCAGTTCTTGCGGTTGCCGGAGTCGTGACCTTTATGGTCGTCAAAGCCGAGTCCGGCTACACCAAAGTCATGACCGCCAAAGTGGTGCGCCAGAACCTGGCCACAGTCATCAGCGGCACTGGACAGATTAAACCCAAAACCTATGTCAATGTGGGTGCTACAGCGTTTGGCCGGATCGTCGAGTTGAATGTGAAGGAAGGCGATCAGGTCAAGGCTGGTCAGGTGTTGGCGCGGGTGGAGAGTGTCCAGCCAGAAGCCAACGTCGATGCGCAGAAAGCCGCCATCGCCTCGTCGAAGACAGACGTCGCTTCCTTTGTCGCCGCAGAGAAGACCGCTCAGGCCAATGTGGAACACTCCCAGGCCGACCTGGAGCAGAAGACGCTCGACTGGCAGCGCGCGCAAAGCCTCTTCAAGGACCAGTTGATCGCCAAACAGGACTTCGACGCGAAAAAGGCTGCCTATGACCTTGCCGTAGCCACACTGGACCAGTCCAAGGCAGCGCTGGCACAGGCGGTGGCGCAAACCGACTCCGCTCGCGCCAAGGTCAACAACAACGTTGCCACGCTGCGCTTTAACCAGGATGCGCTCAACAAGACCGTCTCCCTTGCACCCTTCGACGGCATTGTGACCAATCTTCCTGTCCGCATGGGAGAGACCGTCGTCGTCGGCATTCAAAACGCCGAAGGCTCCACGCTGATGACCCTGGCCGACATGAGTGTGATCACGGCTGAAGTCAAGGTGGACGAAACCGACATTGTGAACGTCGCGCTGGGGCAACCTGCGCAGATTAGCGTCGATGCCCTGCCCAACCGCATCTTCACGGGCAAGGTCACGCTCGTCGGCGATCAGGCGTTGCTTCGTTCCACGGGCGTGGCCACCTCGCAGAGCACCACCGGGACCGAAGAAGCCAAGGACTTCAAGGTCATCGTCACGCTTGATCCCAATCAGCCCAACCTCAACGAGTTGCGCCCCGGCTTCTCTACCACAGCCAAGATCACAACCGCGCGCAAATCCAACATCCTTACCCTCCCGATCCAGGCGCTGGTCAACCGCGCTCCCAGCAAGCTGGACGCCCACGGCAAGCCGATCCCGGATGCGCCGGGCGCACAGACGCCTGCTCCCGTTCAAGGCGTCTTTGTCGTCCAGAATTACGGTGGCAAACGGCGCGCTGTCTTTACCCCGGTCACCACCGGCATTACAGGAGCTACTGACATGGAGGTCGTCAGCGGTCTCTCCGAAGGCGAAGAGATCGTCACCGGGCCATTCACCACTCTGCGCACGCTCAAAAACGGAGCTTTGCTCAAACGCGACAATACGAAACCCACAGCCGGTTCCTGATTTTCGCTTCCCTGATCTCGCGCCTGGAACAATCCAGGCACCGATTGCGTACTGAACTGCATCCCATCCACTGTCACGAAGGATTTTTACCCGCATGGACGAACGAATCGACGACCGCACCGGCACCGCGACTCTCGCATCCGCCACCAAGTCGCAGCGCGACATCATCGTCGTCAAAGACCTGTGGAAGACCTATGACATGGGATCGGAGCAGCAGGTCAGCGCGCTTCGCGGCATCTCCCTGCGCATTCCCGTCAATGAATACGTTGCGGTCATGGGTCCGTCCGGCTCGGGTAAATCCACCTTCATGAATCTGATCGGTTGCCTTGATACTCCATCCAAAGGCGAATACTGGCTCAACGATCAGCTCGTCAGCGAGCTGGACGATGACCAACTCGCGCGCATCCGCAACAAGGAGATCGGCTTCGTCTTTCAGACCTTCAATCTGCTGGCCCGCGCCTCGGCTCTGCACAATGTCGAACTGCCCCTCATCTACAACGGCACACCGGCTGCTGAGCGCATCGAGCGCGCCAAAGAGGCTCTACGCGCGGTCAATCTTGACTCCAGAATGAATCATAAGCCCAACGAACTCTCTGGCGGCCAGCGCCAGCGCGTCGCCATTGCCCGCGCCCTGATCAACCGCCCGTCCATCATTCTTGCCGACGAACCAACCGGCAACCTCGACTCCAAAACCGGCATCGAGATCATGGCGCTCTTCGACGAACTCCAGGCGCGCGGCAACACCATCGTTCTCGTTACCCATGAGCCGGATATCGCCGAGTACGCCCACCGCGTCGTCCACATCCGCGACGGCGAAATCGCCTCCGACGAACCCTCCCGCCGCCTTCGCGCCTGAAGTCGCCCGCGCTTCCCTCCCCCAGCACAAGCTGCCAGGTGGCGGCTTGTGCCGTTGACGAGCGCATGCGCACCTTCAAGCACGCACTTTCGCTGCACTCAACTTTCGCCAGCGCCTGCCGATATGCTTTCACAGGCGCAGCATGCTCAAATCTGCATCCATTCCGTCCGCTTACGCGCTCATGCACTACCGCATGGAGAGCAGTGCCCAGCCGCCGCGCTCTGCCGTGGGAGCCTTCCCTGCCGACGCATCTCCTGTCAACCCGCCGCCGGAGTTTATCGCGATCGGCTCCACGCTTCGCCGCCTGCTTCAGCAGATTCACGCACTTGGTCCGCTTGTGCCGCTGGCCAGCTTCGAGGGCGAACCCGGCACCGGCAAACATCTGCTGGCCGGCACGTTGCACCAGCACAGCACCGTCGCGGCACAACCCTTTCGCCGGGCAGATGCCGCGCGATGGCTGGCTTCGGAACCAGATCCGACCACGCTGCACGGCACGCTTTACCTGGAACGCGTCGATCAGCTTGCCCCCGCAGGACAGATGCTTCTCCTGCAATTTCTCAAGTCGCTCGAAGACGCACCGCTCCCTGACTTCCAGCTTCTCGTTGCGGCTCACAGCTCCCTGCGCCAGCTTGCCAGCCAAAGCCTTTACCTTGCCGATCTTGCGTTTCGGCTGAGTGCCGTCCGTTTTCAACTGCCTCCACTCCGTGACCACCGCGAAGACATCTCCGCCATCGCGCAATCGCTGATTGCTCGCCTGTGCCACCGCTATCAACGCCCGACCGCAACCCTTGCTCCGGGAGCGTTGGCGCGCCTGCTTCAGTATTCCTGGCCGGGCAATGTCCTTGAACTGGCCAGTCAGTTGGAAGCTGCCATCCTCGCTTCAACCGATGGCGTCCTTGCCACCGAATGCTTCAACCTGCCTGCGCGCGCGTCTGCTCCCACGCTGATCACATCGAATGCAGAGATTGTCCTGGACAAGAGCATTCTGAACGATTATTCCCCGGACCTTAGCCTCGATGCGGTCATTCTGCGGCATCTTCAGCGGGTCCTTGACCTGAACCGCGGCAACAAGCTCCGCGCTGCACGTCAGCTTGGCATCAGCCGTTCCACTCTCTATCGACTGCTCGCGGGACAGTCCGCGTTGAGTGACTGATTTTCGTCAGCAGCTTTGAACTTTCCTCTACCCCCTCCTTCTGCGGCAACTTCCGCTTTTCACTGGCTCAATCTCAGCCGCAGATTTCTGCTTCCCAAGCCTTGTTCGCTTTTCATCTCCGACGTACTCTTATCAGCAGGCGCTTTACTTCCCCGATCACCCGTTCCAAACAGTGGGCAACACCCATGCACCGAAATTTCTCATCCGAGGTCGAAACATGCTGCTGCGCAAATCCACTTCACTCGATGGCTCCGACATTCCCTCCAGCGAGATCACACCGCGCGCCGATTACCAGCGTTTCCTGCAGGACCGTCGCAGCTTCCTGACCGGCGCAGCCGCTGCCGGAGCCGGTGTGCTGGGCGCGGACCGGCTTGCTTCGCTGCTCAACCCAGAGGAAAGTGTGCACGCGGCCGGTAAGCTCCAGACTGTTCCCAGCCCGCTCACCACGCATGGTGAACAGCTCACCAGTTACCAGGACGTGACCACCTTCAACAACTACTACGAGTTTGGCGTGGATAAAAGCGCACCCGCGCACAATGCCGGTGGGCTGCCCACGCGTCCCTGGTCGATCCACGTCTCCGGACTGGTACAGAAGGAAAAGACCATCGACATCGACTCGATCCTGAAGATGCACGCGCTGGAAGACCGCACCTACCGTCATCGTTGCGTCGAGGGCTGGAGCATGGTCATTCCCTGGGTCGGCTATTCGCTCTCGGAGTTCATCAACCAATGCCAGCCCCTGAGTACAGCCAAATACGTCCAGTTCCTCAGCTACTTCGACAAGAAAGTTGATAAATGGTGGTCAGAAAGCAACATTGACTGGCCCTACTCCGAGGGTCTGCGCATGGATGAAGCCATGAACCCGCTCACCCTGCTCACGGTCGGCCTCTATGGCGACGTGCTGCCCAATCAAAACGGCGCGCCTGTCCGTATCGCTGTTCCCTGGAAATACGGCTTCAAGTCAGCCAAATCGATCGTCGCCATTCGCTTTGTGGCCAAGCAGCCGCCCACCACCTGGAACGATCTGGCGCCGAATGAATACGGCTTCTACTCAAATGTGAATCCCAACGTGGATCACCCTCGCTGGAGCCAGAAAACCGAGCGCCGCATCGGGCTGCCCTTTTACGCGCAGCGACGCGATACGCTCATGTTCAACGGCTATGGCACATTCGTCGCGTCCATGTACCAGGGCATGGACCTCCGCCGCAACTTCTGACATTGCACGCCCATGAAAAAATCCACTCTCGTCCTTCTCAAAATTCTCACCTGGGCTGCGTGTCTCATTCCTGCCGCCCGGCTGGCCTACGGAGCGATCACCAACCATCTTGGCGCCGACCCCACGCGCACCATCACCTTCATGACGGGTCTGGCGGCGCTGCGACTGCTGGTCCTCTCACTTGCCATCACGCCCGCGCGACAGCTTTTTCCACGCCTGAGCTGGCTCATCAAATTCCGCCGCCTGCTCGGCCTCTTCGCTTTTTTTTACGCCTCGCTGCACCTCTTCGCCTACGTCGGCCTCTACTCCTACTTTGATCCGCATACCATGGTCACCGACATTCTGAAGCGCCGCTTCATCACCGTCGGCATCGCGGCGTGGCTGCTGCTGGTTCCGCTGGCCGTCACCTCCACCACGGGCTGGATTCGTCGCCTGGGAGGCAGGCGCTGGAACCAGCTTCACAAGCTGGTCTACATCAGCGTCTGCCTCGGGCTACTGCATTACTGGTGGCAGGTAAAGACCGGAGTCCTCAGCCCGCTGGGCATTACGCTCGTCATGGCCGCGCTCTTTGCCGCCCGTCCGCTGCTGGACTGGCGCAAGCGTCGCCAATCCGCCGCCCGCGCTGCCTGACTGAACACACGGCCTGGCTTCTGCCGCGCCTCAATCTTCGCGCAGAACGGCTCTCACCGGCTGAAAACTGCGCCGGTGCTCCCGCGTCGCTCCCAGCCGCCGCAGCGCCGCCAGATGCTCGGCTGTGCCGTAGCCTTTGTGCCTTGCCAGTCCATAGCCGGGAAACTCAGCATCCATCCGCCGCAGCAGCGCATCGCGATGCACCTTGGCCACCACGCTTGCCGCGGCAATCGAGACGCTGCGCGTATCGCCCTTGACGACAGTCCGCTGCCCGCAATCCAACCCCGTCACGTCCACGGCGCAATTGCCATCCACCAGCGCAAAATCAGCCTGTACCCCCGCCAGTGCCTGCCGCATCGCCAACCGTGTCGCCTCGCGGATGTTCACGCGATCAATTGTCGCCACATCCACCTCGGCTACAGCCCACGCCAGAGCAAGCAATCGAATCTCCTCGGCCAGCCGCTCGCGCTCGCTCTCTTTCAGTTGCTTGGAATCGTTCAGTCCGCGCAATGTGGCTGCGTCTTCAGCGCACACGGCAGGCAGGATCACCGCAGCGGCCACTACCGGACCAAACAACGGCCCGCGTCCCACTTCATCGACGCCAGCAACGCGTTGCACGCCCGCCGCCCAGGCCGCACGCTCCAGCTCCCATCCGCACTCGCTTTGCGCCTTTGCCATCCCAACGATACCGCTACCACGTCCGCGCATCGCTCGCCCCACTCATGCATTTGTTCATGCCAAACAACAAATACCCCGGCTGCGCCTACCACGCGCTGCCGAGGCATTCGATGTTTCCGGTTCAGAGAAGCGATCTACGCCTGCTCGCGCGCCACTTCGCGCATGCGCGCAGCCTTGCCTCGCAGTCCGCGCATATAGAAGAGCTTGGCACGACGCACGCGGTAGCTGCGGATCTTTTCCACTTTGTCCACGACTTTGGAGTTGAACGGGAAAATTCGCTCCACGCCCTGTCCAAAGCTCATCTTGCGCACCGTGAAGCTGCCCTGTGGGCCATTCTTCACCGCGATCACCAGGCCCTCAAACGCCTGCAACCGCTCTTTGTCGCCTTCCTTGATCTTCACCTGCACGCGGACCTGATCGCCCGCCTTGAACTCAGGCAGGTCTGTACGCTTCAGCTTCTCTGCCAACCGCTGCATCACCGGATGAATCGACATCGTTCGTTTCCTCGTTCGCCTGCCCGCACACCCTGCTACGCAAAGACCATTGGTCTTCGCCCGCATTCACTCGGCTCTCAGGCGGAATTTGCGTTGATTCTTCTGCAAACGCTCAGAACCATCAGTTTACCAGACTCCAGCCGCGAGCGCTACTCTGCCGTGATGCACTCTTTTGTACCCTTTTCTTGACTTCCGCCAGGCATCAGAAAGATGGACGGGCAGGTGCAACGGCGATGCGGGCAAGCGACGGTTGCTGCTGGGCTGCCTCGTCGAGTTCACGGTATATCTCGCGGTTGCGCAGGATCGACTCGACATAGCCACGCGTCTCCGTAAAGGGGATGGACTCGACAAACTCATCCATACCGGAGTACGGCCCTGCGGCCTGCCAGTCGGTGACGCGGTTCTCGCCGGCATTGTAGGCTGCCAGTGCATACTCCGGAACGTTGCCAAAGTGGTCAAGAAGCTGGCGCAGATAGCGTGTGCCAAGGCGAATGTTCAGAACGGGGTCGAGCAACTGACGCGTGGCGATCGGGCCAATGCCTTCTTCACGCGCCATCTGGCGACCGACCGAGGGCAGAAGCTGCATGAGGCCGAAGGCATTGGCGCCCGAAATGGCCGAAGGATTGAACTCCGATTCCTGACGGATGAGCGAAGCCACGAGGCAGGGATCGAGGTTGTTGCGGGCGGATTCGGCGACAATGGTGGACCAATACGGCTGCGGAAAGAGAATGCGCCAGTCATCGAACGGAATGGCGGCGATGGGCGCCGAGGCGGCAAAGGGCAAAGCGCGCTTCATCAGGCGGAGCGCGCGGAAGGTTTCTCCATAAGAAGCGTAGAGTCGAGCTTCGGCGACAGCGCCCCAGGAAGCCGAGTCAGGAACAGCGGCAATCTCCTGCGGAACATACGCTCCAAGACCGGCGTTGATGAGCAGGCGGGCTTTGAGAAGATGTGGATCGTCATCTGGAATTTCAGTGTCGAGATGAGGGATGGGAAAGCTGCGATGGGCAAGATCGGCGCTGGCAGTCTCCGGCTGGCCAAGCGCGGTGAGGCGCTGACGCGCCATCTGGGCGTAAAAATAGTGCGTGTAATTGGCGATAAGCACGCGATATCGCTGGGCAGCCAAAGCCGGTTGGTGGTCCTGGCTTTCAGTGAGCCGTGCACGCCAGTAAAGAGCGCTGACGGTCTCCTGCGCGGCGGGATAAAGCTGAATCTGCTGGGCGAAAATCTGGTCAGCCTGCGCATAGAGTCCCTGACGATAGCTGAGCCATCCGGCGCGCCAGTGCGCTGCGGCAGCGTGCTCTGCCGATGGGAACTGCGTGGCCAGCGCCGAATAGTAGGTGGTTGCCTGCGGATAGTTGCGGCTGAGCAGGTTCATGTTTGCCGCGGAAAAGAGCGCCTCGGCAAGCCAGGGACTGTGGGGGAAGCGGGATTGCAGCTCACCGATACGGTCGGCGACAGCAGCATCGCTTCCACGGTCGCGGGCAAGCTCCAGAAGCAACTCGATGCGGCGCGCAGCAGAGTCTTCGCCGACGGCAGGCAAAGCCTCGGCAACGGACTGAGTGAGGCGCTTGAGGTGGAGGTCGCAGTCGGCGGCGGCAACCAGGTCGCTGGCGCGCATCTCGGCCGTCATTCCAGACTCGCGAGCCAGTTCACGATATTGCGTGGCGGCCTCAGCATAGCGATGGGCGCGGTAGTCGGCGTCCGCGAGCAGGCGCTGATCGGCAACGGTGAGGATCGAATCCATTCCGAGAGCCTGAATGCGGGTGCGGGCCGTTCCCGCTTCGGCAGAAAGCGGATAGGCAACGAGAACGTGACGGTAAAGCTGGGCAGCCTGGTTGATGTGGCCAAGCGCCTCGGCGACCTGTGCCTGGGCAAGCTGATATCCGCGACGCCCCGCCGACCCTGGCACGGCGGCCAGCACGCGAGCTGCTTCCGCAGGGTTGGACTGAGCCAGCAGAATCTGCGCGAGAAGTTCGGGAACTTCAGGGTTGAAGATGCTCTCTGGGTGTCGCGTGGCAAAACCGGTGAGCAGAGTTGCTCCCTCGGACTGGTGGCCGACAAGATGTTCGGCGCGCGCCTCCAAAAAATCCTCGTAGTCGACCAGCGTGTCGCTGGCCGAGCGAGCCGCGCGCAGGCTGGCGACAGCCTCGTTGAAGCGGCCCTCCTGAAGATCGGCATAGCCAAGCGCGAGCCACGCCGTGGCGGCGGCATCGCCCTGGTGGCGACGCGCATAAGCCGTAACGGCGGCGAAAGCGGCAGGCGTGCGCGTAGCGACGAGCTGTTCGGCCATCGGACGCAGTTCCGTAGAGGCGACAAAAGCCTGATGGTAGCGCTGAATGCGGTGAGGCGATGCGCGATGGCGCACGATGTGGCGGGTTTTTTTCTTATTCGCGGATGTTTTTTGGGTAGACGCCGCAGTCACGGCACGCGCAGTCGGAAGGGCGACAAGAAATCCCAGGAAAAGGATGACGAACAGGCGGCGCATGCAGCGGCGCGGCAGACGAATGGCGGCTTGGAGGCAGACGACCATAATCTCACTGTAAGACGAATTGAAGCGGTGAAGAGCGCTGCAACAGAGAAAGAACCAGCGTTGTTACGAAAATGAAACGGGATCGGCAAGGTGGAACGAGCAGATGCCAGGGCAAACGCGTCATGATTTTCGCTCAACCATGAGTTGCCAGAGGAATGTGTAGTCCCATGCGGCCTGAAGGCGTTTGCCCTGCCGCGATGGTCGGTTCAGCCGCGCGGCCGCCAACGATAGGCGCGCACAGAGTTCTGGTGAAAGAATTTGCGGCACGCCTCGGGGCTCCGAGTGGAGAAAAGATCGCGGACCAAGGTGAAGGTTTGATCGTAGGGGAGCCATCGGTCGCTGTGTGGCCAGTCGCTGCCAAAGAGGATGTGATCCTCGTCGAAGGCGGAGCAGATGGCGTCGAGAGTGGGACGGTAGAAATCCGGATTGCGAGGCACGGCGCCGTCGATGTGGCGGGGAATCTCGGAGAGTTTGACGTAGATGTTGGGGTTCTGGCCAAGGCGCGCAAGGAGCGCGCGAAAGCGGGAGGTGGGGTTTTCTGACGCGGCGGGCAGGTGGTCGAGGATGATACGCAGGTCGGAAATGCGTTCGCCGATGGTGGAGACGGCTTCCAGCAGGAGGAGGTCGGGATTGGCGGTGTCAAAGGCTAGACCGGAGCCTGACAGCGCCGCGAGGTGCTTCAGGGTTGCGGGCTGGGCGATGGCCTGGGACAGGTTGCGCCGCCAGAGGTTGCCGCTGCGGATGCCGACCAGAAGGGGATGAGCGCGGAGCCGATCAAGCTCGTAAAGGAAATTGTGTGCAGCGGGATCGAGGTTGGCGACGACGCCGACGATGAGCGGGTGAGCACTGGCGGTGTGGAGCAGCCAGTCATTGTCACTGGTGCGCGCACTGGCCTCGACTGCGATGGCACCCACAACGCCATGGGGCATGGCAAGAGCAGCATATCGCGCGGGAAGCGCGGGCTGGTACAGGATGCCATCCGCGGGCGTCGGCCAGGGAATTCCGCCGGGACGCGTGGGATCGAAGAGATGGATATGAGTGTCCAGAACTGGAGTGCATGCAGGCACGGCGGTGAGCGCTGATTCAGGCATTGCAGAATCGCAGGAAGTGCGTCAGATTTTCGCCGTGGCAAGACAGATGGGGCATCACGAAATCCATCGTACTGGATGTGGCGCTGCAATGGTCAGCGAGGAAGAAGCGGGATATGGACAGGCTGGAAAAAATTGGGCAAGGATCGGGAACCGCTGCAAGACGGTCGCACGTATTCAATGACATCGTGTATTGTGTTCGGCAGAGGTAGATAGATGAAACGATTTGCTGGATTTTTGCAATTGGCTGGAGTTGCCTTGCTGGGAGCGGCTACGGTGGCCGCGGGAGCGGATACGCTGACGATAAGAACCATCGATGGCAAGCTGCATGGCAAACTGATCAACCACGACAAGGTGCGCGCATTTCAGGGGATTCCCTATGCCGCGCCGCCCGTGGGATCGCTGCGCTGGAAGCCGCCGGTTCCAGCCGCGCACTGGAAGGGCACGCTGGATGCGACAAAATATGGCCATCACTGTGCACAGAACCATGTCTTCGACGACATGATCTTTCAGGATGCGGCCTCGCCCGCGGATAACGGATCAGAGGATTGCCTGACGCTGAATATCTACACGCCGGCGGATGCGAATACGAAGTCGAAGCTGCCAGTGATGTTCTGGATTCACGGCGGCGGCTACGCCGGCGGCGGCAGTTCAGAGCCGCGCCACAATGGAGATTTCCTGCCGCTGAAGGGCGTGGTGCTGGTGACGATCAACTATCGGCTGGGCGTCTTTGGATTTCTGACGTTGCCGCAGCTGTCTGACGAGCAGGGCGGATCAAGTGGCAACTATGGACTGATGGACATGGTTGCCGCGCTGCGCTGGGTGCAGGAAAACATTGGCGAGTTTGGCGGCGACGCAAAGAACGTGACGATCTTTGGCGAAAGCGCGGGATCGTTCGCCGTGAGCACGTTGATGGCTGTGCCGTCGGCGCAGGGATTGTTTGTCAAGGCGATTGGAGAAAGCGGTGGCGCATTGAATGGAGGCACGATGGCCATGCCGACCTCCGACGCACAAGGGCCGAAGAACGAGAAGTTGCTGGACGATCTGCATGTGACGACGCTGAGCCAGTTGCGCGCCGCATCGACGGCGGATGTGCTGGCGGCGGTGGCCAAACAGAAGGTGACGCACTATTCGCCGGTGGTGGATGGGAAGTTCATCGCCGAGCCGGTGGTGGACACGTATGTGAAAGGCAAGCAGGCGCACGTGCCACTGCTGGCTGGGTTCAACCGCGACGAAGGCAGCTTCATGGGCAAGGGAATGACGGCGGAGAAGTGGAAGGCGTTTGCGGAGAAGCGGTATCCGGACGAGGTGGAGACGTTTCTCAAACTGTATCCGGCGACGAACGATGCGGTTGCCGAGCGCTCGGCGGCGGACTACGGCGGCGATGCGTTTATTGCGTACGGGACGTGGAAGTGGATCGAGTTCGATCGCAAGACGGGCGAGTCGCCGGTGTATCGGTACAAGTTCGACCTGGGCGCGCCGCCGAGCAAGTTTCATCCCGATCCGGTGGCGTTTCACTCCGACGACATCGAGTATGTCTTTGGCACGCTGGCGACGCGTCCCGGAGCGGTGTGGCGACCGGAGGATTGGAAGCTGAGCGACCAGATGATGACCTACTGGACAAACTTCGCGAAGACGGGCAATCCCAATGGACCGGGCGTGCCGGAGTGGCCAGAGTATGGGCAGGGTGACCCAGTGCAGCATCTGGACAACCCGATCACCTCACGTCCGGATGAGAATCGTCCTCGCTACGAGTGGTGGCTGGCGCAGGATGAGAACGCTGCAACCGCGCCGAAGCCTGTGCAATAACTCTGTGTTCGAAATGAAGTGAAACGCCCGGCTTCGGCTGGGCGTTTCGCTTGTGTGACAGGTATTTTCAGGGCTTTTTGGCTTCAGCGGTCATTGTGGGAAGATGGTCGGGGACGAGTCCGGGGGTCGGCTTTTTGCCGGAGTGGACCCAGGTAAGCAACTCGTCCATGGCGGTGAGCGTCTGCTCTGGGCTGATATTGCAGTGCCCATCGGCCTGGACGAACTGCTGGACGAAGAAGCGGCTGCTGCCCATGCGCTGGACGAGATCGGCGTACTGGCTGACCGTGTCAGGTGGAATGATGGGATCGTAGGTGGTGTGGACAGCGAGCATGGGACGGTCGAGCACGCCGGTTGGGGTGTACCAGGTTTTCAGGTAATCGAGCGCGGCGCTGGAGGCGGTGTAGCGATGGACGCCGACGTTGAGGGCGTTGTCGTCGGGGCCGCCGAAGTAGATCAAATTGGCGTTGTTCAGTACGGGTGCGCCGAGCTTCTGCTCGAAGTCCCGCTCGATAAAGGCGAGGAAAGCAAGAACGCCAGCCATGTCCTGATCGGTTTTGAAGTGGCCAAGGGCTTTCATTTCAGCGTAGCCGGTGGGGTTGTCGTGCAAGTGAGGCAACATTTTCTTCACCAGCGCCGGGCCGAGATCGGCGGAAGCGGGGATGTGTTCTGGACCGGGCATCAGTCCGGGATAGTAGTAATCGAAAGCGGCCAGCATCGCTCCGCCGTGCTCGATAGCCCAGGTGCTCGGTTCCAGCAGGCCGCAGAGGGCAAGTGCTCCGTTGTAGCGGCTGGGATAGCTTTCGATGGTGGCCATCGTCAGTTCTCCGCCCATGGAGTGGCCAGTGACGTAGGTCTCCCGCGGCTGGCCGTAATGGGCGATGAAGTAGCGGCGGAGAGATTCGGTTTGGCTCATTGCCTGCTCGATGGCAAACCCCGTGACGGAGTAGCCGGACTGGACGACGGCAAATCCTTTTCTGGCGAAACCGATTCCGATGGAGTTCGGTTTGAATTTGTCAAAGGTGACGGGCGTCTCCGAGTAGCCGTGAAAGTAGACGATGAGCGTGCCGTTCCAGTGCGTGGGCATATCGATGCGGAAGGATGCGTTGTCGAGCATGCCGGTCTCGACGTGCTCGGCAGCCGGTTGCCTGACAGCAGCATCCGCAGCCAATGCTGCGGTGGGCCAGACGACAGCCAGAGCGCTCAGTGTGAAGCAGGTCAAAACGCCAAACCCGGTTGCCAGGCTGACGCAGAACCGTGCCATTTGATTCTTCATGTGAATCCTCCCCGTTCTCAGGACGTATTTCGGCGAGAGCAAGCCGCGCCAGCAGACTTGCGTCCTGCCCTATGCTTCGTGCCACACTGGAAATGTGTCTGCACAAACTATTGTCATTCTCGACTTCGGGTCACAGTATACCCAACTGATTGCTCGCCGCATTCGCGAGCTGAATGTCTTTTCCGTTGTGCTGCCCTGCACAGCGCCGCTGGATGAAATTCGCGCACTTGCGCCCATTGGCCTGATTCTTTCCGGCGGACCTTCATCGGTTTACGACGCCGACGCGCCGGCTGCGGACGCGGCGATGTTGTCGCTGGGCGTACCAATTCTAGGCATCTGCTACGGGTTGCAATTCATCGTGCATCATCTGGGTGGGCGCGTGGCTTCCGCGGCAAGGCGCGAATATGGCCATGCGGAGGTGTCGATTCTGGATGAAAAGGCGGTGATCTTTGCCGGTCTGCCTGCAACGATGGAAGCGTGGATGAGCCATGGCGACGAAGCGCAGCAGTTGCCGGAGGGATTTCGCCTGATTGCGCAGACATCGAATGCGCTGGCGGGCATTGCCGATGAGCAGCGCCGCATCTGGGCAGTGCAGTTTCATCCAGAGGTGCATCACACGCCGTTGGGTGGCCAACTTCTGCGGAACTTTGTCTTTGGCCCCTGCGGTGCGAAAGCCGATTGGACGCCAGCGCGCTTCATCGAGTCCACGGTAGCCTCGATCCGCGAAAAAGTTGGCTCGGGGCACGTGCTTTGCGCGTTGTCGGGCGGCGTGGATTCGTCGGTTGCCGCGGTACTGGTGCATCGAGCGATCGGGTCGCAGCTTACCTGCGTCTTCGTGAATAACGGAGTGCTGCGTAAAAACGAGTTTGAGCAGGTGACGAAGAATCTGCGTGAGAAGCTGGGACTGAATCTGGTGCCGGTGGATGCTTCGGAGCGCTTCCTCAGCGAGCTGGCAGGAGTCACCGATCCGGAGACGAAGCGGAAGATCATTGGACGCGAATTTATCGCGGTCTTCGACGCCGAGGCTGAGCGCATTGCGGCGGAGGCTGGATCGATCGACTGGCTGGTGCAGGGGACACTCTATCCGGACGTGATTGAGTCGTCGAGTGTGCGCGGCCCATCGCAGACGATTAAGAGCCATCACAACGTGGGCGGATTGCCGGAGCGCATGAAGATGAAGCTGATCGAGCCGCTACGCGACCTCTTCAAGGACGAGGTGCGGCGCATTGGCCGCGATCTGGGGATGCCGGAGGATATTCTGGGTCGTCAGCCGTTTCCCGGGCCTGGACTTGCCGTGCGCATCGTGGGGGAGGTGACTCCGGAGCGCGTGGAGATTCTGCAGAACGCCGACGAGATTGTGGTCAATGAGATCAAAGCGGCCGGACTGTATTCGCAGATTTGGCAAAGTTTCGCCGTGCTGTTGCCGGTGCGCAGCGTGGGCGTGATGGGGGACCAGCGGACATACGCCTACACCTGTGCCGTACGCGCGGTGCACTCCGAGGACGGCATGACGGCGGACTGGACTCCGCTGCCGCACGAGTTGTTGAAGCGA
>JAJZHE010000122.1 GCA_021804655.1 Acidobacteriota bacterium | reverse complement strand
CAAGCAGCATAGCCTAAGGATTTATATGCGTTGCTCCTGCACCTTCCGCGTGTCTTTTTGACTTCCGGTCAGATCAGTCGTAGCCTTAAGGTATGCGCCACTGCATCTTCTCGCCGTGCCCGTTCGCCTGTTGTCACCCGTGTGACAACCGTGCCGGAGCATGGCATCGCGAGCGTCTATACCCCTAAGCAATCAGGCAAAGACGACAGCAGCTATGCAAGACGACTCCGGCAGGCCAGGTGCCCCGGAGTTTTTTTGTATCCGCGCAACCCGGCTTCGCAACGCAGCCACCACAACCGAATTCAACGCAGGAACCAGGAGCTAGCCGTGACCACCACCCCAGCCATCCCCGCCCAGGCGACGCCCGCCAAAGAGACCAAGGCCCAGCGCGCCGAGCGCCTCAAGATCGAAAAAAATCCATGGCAGGCGTGGGACGAGGTGCGGCGCTTCGCCGCCGAAGGTCGCGCGAGCGTGCTGCCGGAGTGGGCCAGCCTCTACTTCAAGTGGTGGGGCATCTATACGCAGGGAGACGGCGCGGGCGTCACTGGCGGCAAGGGCGGCGAAGGGGTCACGACGGACTACTTTATGATGCGCATCGCGGTGCCGAACGGCATCCTCACAACGCAGCAGCTTCGCGCCATCGGCCAGTTGACCGTCGATCACGCACGCGACCTTGCCGACATCACCACGCGTCAGGCGATCCAGTTGCACTGGCTCACGATTGACTCCCTGCCAAAGGTGGTGGACGTGATCGAGTCCGTTGGTCTTTCGCCGCGTGGAGCCTGCGGCGACGTGGTCCGCAACGTGACCGGATGCCCGCTTGCCGGCCTTCACCCGCATGAGATCGTCGATGCTTCACCGCTGGCACGCACCCTGGCGCGGGAGTTGAATGGCAATCCGGAGTTTTACAACCTGCCGCGCAAGTTCAAGATCACCGCCACCGGCTGCCCGGTCTGGTGCAGCTATCCGGAGATCAATGACGCGGCCATCACCGCTGTTCGGCGCAGTACCGCAGCCGGAACTGAAATTGGATACTCGGTGCGCGTTGGCGGAGGGCTGTCCAAAGAGCCGCATCTGGCCGTCAAGCTCGACGCATTCCTGCGCGAAGACGAAGTGGTGCCAGTGGTGCGCGGCATCGCCGAGCTTTTTCGTCGCCAGCAGGGGTTGCGCCAGAGCCGCGACCGCGCGCGCCTGAAGTATCTCTTCCTGGCTGAGGAGTGGACAGCGGAGCGCTTCCTCGCTGAACTGGAAGCGATCGTCGGCTACAAGCTGACGCCCGGCGTCGCAGACGATGTGCCGGAGGACGTATTCCGTGACCACTCCGGAGTGCAGGCACAGAGACAATCGGGGCTGTACTCAGTCGGTGCCAGTGTCATCAACGGACGCCTGAGCGGACGCACTCTGCTGGCGCTTGCCGATCTGATCGAGCGCTTTGCAGGCGGCGAGTTGCGCACCACCGTCAACCAGAACTTCCTCATCCCCAACGTGCCGGAACAGCATCTTTCCACCGTGCTCCAGCGCCTCAGCGAACTCGGTCTCTTCGTCGATGCAAAACCCTTCTGGCGCGGCACCGTCGCGTGCACCGGCACGGAATTCTGCAAGCTGGCAATCACCGAGACCAAGGGCTTTGCCCGCTGGCTCGCCGAGGAGATGGACGCGCGCCTGCCTGGCTTTGACCAGCAACTGAAGCTGCACGTCACCGGCTGCCCGAACAACTGCGGCCAGGCGTGGATCGGCGACATTGGCCTCGAAGGCAAGAAGATCAAACACGAAGGTCAGCTTGTCGATGCCTGGTACTTCGCATTCGGCGGAGCGCTCGGCCAGCATGCCGGCTTCGCGCGTCAGGTGAACTATCGCTGCCGCTCCGAAGAGGTTCCCGATGCGCTGGAGCGGCTCTTCCGCGCCTATCAACAGCAGCGCAGGCCCGAGGAAAATCTGCGTGCCTGGTTTGCACGGCACTCGGTCGAGGATCTCCGCGGCGTACTGGAAGACGCGCCTGCATCGGCCTGAACGACGCGCCGTTTCTTTCGCACAGCCGACGGCGTTACCATAACCCCAGCGCGAGAATCACCGAACGCGCTCGATCGACCAGCGAGGCAAAGATGACCGCAACCACACTTGCACCGGAACGGACTGTATCAGAACTCATCGCCCTCGAAGAGCAGTATGGCGCGCACAACTATCACCCGCTGGACGTGGTGATCGAGCGCGCGTCTGGCGCGTGGGTGTTTGATGTGGATGGACGCCGTTATCTGGATTTTCTCGCTGCCTATTCCGCAGTCAACCAGGGCCACTGTCATCCGGCCATTCTGCAAGCGCTCGTTGAGCAGGCGCAGAAGGTGACGCTGACCTCGCGCGCCTTTCGCAATGACCAGTTGCCGCTGCTCTATCGCGACCTGCATGAACTGACTGGCTTTGAGATGGCACTGCCCATGAACTCGGGCGCGGAGGCCGTGGAAACAGCCCTCAAAGCCGCGCGCAAATGGGGCGAAACCGTCAAAGGCATCCCCACAAATCAATCGGAAATCATCGTCGCCTCGGGCAACTTTCACGGACGCACCATCGCCATCGTCGGCTTCTCGTCCGACGCGCAATACCGTTCGGGATTCGGTCCCTTTGCACCCGGCTTCCGCGAGGTTGCGTTCGGCGATATCTCCGCGCTGGAGCAGGCCATCACGCCGCACACCACAGCCTTTCTGGTGGAGCCGATCCAGGGCGAGGCCGGCATCCTTCTGCCACCTGCCGGATATCTGGCCGCCGCAGCCGATCTTTGTCGCAAACACAACGTCCTGCTGATCGTCGACGAGATTCAGTCAGGCCTCGGTCGCACAGGCAAGCTCTTCGCCTTCGAGCATGAAGGCATCCATCCCGATGTCGCCATCATCGGCAAAGCGCTCTCCGGCGGGTTTTATCCGGTCTCGGCTGTGCTTTCGTCCCGTGAGATTCTGGGCGTCTTTCATCCCGGCGACCACGGCAGCACGTTTGGTGGAAACCCGCTGGCCTGCGCCGTTGCGCGCGCGGCTCTGCGCGTGCTCGTGGACGAGAATCTCGTCGCGCGCTCCGCCCAACTGGGCGCGTACGCGCTCGAACGGCTGCAACATATCCAAAGCGCGAAGGTGAAGGAAATTCGCGGCAAAGGGCTTTGGATTGCGATTGAGTTGAATCAGCCCGCGCGACCCATCTGCGAAGCGCTCCAGCACCGCGGCGTCCTCTGCAAGGAGACGCACTCCACCGTCATCCGCATTGCGCCGCCGCTGGTGATTGGCCGCGAGGATCTCGACTGGGGCCTGGAACAGATCGAGGCAGTTCTCACCGCCTGAACTTTGCACTTCTTGTTGTCATTCCCGCAGGGAATCTGCTTTGCCCGGTCCTTCACCACTCCACCCACGACCAACGGGAGCACAACAAAAGATCGCGGTGCAAAAGCCGCTGTCGCTCCATGCAGACGCAATGATTACACCGCCATCAGCCGCCGATACTCGCGCAGCATGCTCAGCCGCCAGCGCAGAATCATGCCGAAGGCGAGGATGAAAAACAGTCCGCCCGTCTGCTCCAGCGTCAGCACGTGGTCAAAGTAGCCGCGCGCATAGTACCGCACCCCCGCCAGCGCAATAATCACCAGGAAGAAAACCTTGGACCGGCGCATCATAATCGCCTCACCCTCGCGCTCCAGCCGCGAAGTGGCCAGCAGCGGCCACGCCAGCAGCACGGCTCCCACGGCAAACGCGCCCAGCGCCCACATCCACGGCACGCGAAACTGCGGCGCAAAGAACATGCAGAAGCCCGTTGCCATGCCCAGCGGCGGAATGACGATCTTGCGCACCGTCACGGCTGACAGCCCTTCGCGCACGCGCCAGAACAGCACCCCCACCAGACCAAACACCGTTACCGCCGCCGTCAACGTCTGGCGAGAAACTCCTCCAGGCAAATCCATCATGCGCTGTATCCCCTGCTTCAGAATATCGCCCCGAAGGGAATCTGCTTTTGCCAGCCACCATCACCAGCCCGCGACCACCGGAAGCGGCCACCGCGCGAACGCGCATCCGCTCCATGCAATGGCATGCAATGCCGCATGCGCAGCCATTCTTCCGCTATGCTGAATGCAGTACGCGCCACTTGAAAAAATGTACTCGCCGGAAAGGATCATCGCCATGGCTCAGGGGACAGAACTGCGCATCGCACACCGTATGGATGAGGTTGGATTCTCCGATATCGTTCAGATTCGTAACAAGGTGATGGCCCTCCGCGCTTCCGGCACTCAGGTGCATGCGCTGCACGGCGGTGAGCCATACTTCGAGACACCCGATGCCATCAAGTACGCGGCCATCGAAGCCCTCGTGCGCAACCAGACGCACTACGCGCCGTCCTCCGGCATCGCCCCGCTGCGCGAGGCGCTCGCAGCCAAGGTCAATGCGAAGAACCGCATCCCGGTCACGGTCGATCACATCATCGCCACCGTCGGCGGCTCCCAGGCGCTCTACGCAGCCTTCCAGTCCGTGCTCGATCCGGGCGACGACGCGCTGGTCTTCTCGCCGTACTGGACGCCGATCGGCGACCTGGTGCGCGGCGCACAGGCTCGACCCCTGCTGGTGCCCACCTCCAGCGCGCGGCGCAACGGCATCGCCGCGACTCTGGAGCAGTTCTCCACTCCGCAGACGCGCGCCATCTACTACAACACCCCGCAAAACCCCTCCGGCGTCGTCTTCACCCGCGCTGAAGCGGAAGAGGTCGCGGCATTCGCGCAGGCACGCAACCTCGTCGTCATCGCCGACGAAGCTTACGAAGACCTCGTCTACGACGGCCAGCACTTCTCCATCGCCTCGCTGCCCGGCATGGCCGAGCGCACCATCACCTGCTTCACCTTCTCCAAGTCCTATGCCATGACCGGCTGGCGCGGCGGATACGCCGTTGCGCAGGAGCCGTTCATGACCGCTCTGCGCAAGATCGTCCTCTACTCCACCAATGGCGTACCCACTCCGGTGCAATTCGCCATGCTGGCCGCGCTCGAAACGCCGGAGTCCGAACACGCAGCGCGCCTCGGCGAATATCGCAAACGTCGCGACCTGCTGGTTGCGGGATTGAACGCTGCCGGGCTGGAGTGCGAGCCGCCAGCCGGCGCGTTCTACGCATTTCCCAACGTCGAAAAAGTCCACAAAATCAGCCGCACTGCAGCCGATATTCTGCTCGACAAAGCGCACATTGCCACCATCCCCGGCTCCGTCTTCGGCGCGCAGGGCGAGGGCCATCTGCGCTTCGGCTACGCGCTCCCTGTGGCTGAACTGGAAGCTGCCGTGGATGCTCTCAACCGCTTCCTGCGGCCGTAACCCGCGCCGGACTCCATCGCCTCTGACTTTGCTTCCAGTGTTACTTCGGGCGCTGCTTTTTTGTTGTCATTCCCGAAGGGAATCTGCTGTTTGACCGCGTCCTCCACTACGCTCGACGCGACCAGCGAGCGGGTAAAATCTTGACCCAGCGCGAGGTGGTTCGTATACTAAGTTCTGCGACTGCGGGAGTAGCTCAGTGGTAGAGCATCGCCTTGCCAAGGCGAGGGTCGCGAGTTCAAATCTCGTCTCCCGCTCCATTTTGCCCTCCGGCGCCCGCTGGACTGGCTACGGCGAAGTGGATCGATCCTCAGAAGCAAGCCTTGCCAAGGCGCGGTACCCAAGTGGTAAGGGAGAGGTCTGCAAAACCTTTATGCGCCGGTTCGATCCCGGCCCGCGCCTCCAAATCTCTCAACAACTTAGCTTGAATTATCCGTAAGGGCAAAAGTGCCGCTGTGCGGACTTTTGTGAGGACTATTTGCATTTCATCCCCATTCTCCTCTCAGTGTGTCATTGCGGGCCGGTATTTCTCGAAAGCCGCAATCTGTTGCGCTGCGTTAAACTGCTCCAACTGTTCCATCGCCTTTGCCTGGTGCGCTTGGGTGGGGTGCGCGTAGCGGAGCACCATCTGAATCCTTGAATGCCCAAGCATTGCTGCTAAAGTCACGAGGTCAATTCCAGACATGGCCGCACGCGTTGCCCAAGTATGGCGGAGATCATACAGACGAAGCGGGGCAATCTTGCTGTCTCTCACGGCCCGGTCATGGGCATTGTTCACCTACGGGATGGGGCGCTTGGAATCGGTTTCGCACGGGAATACATACGGGCTTTCCAGTCCACTCATTCTCCGCTTGAGGACTTCCGCCGCCGCCGCAGTTGGAGTGCCCGGCAAATTCTGTACCAGCGGAGATGAGACAAACTGGTATGGAAGGAGCCTGAAATGGGCAAGGCAAGGAAGCATACGCCGGAGCAGATTGTGAACATTCTGCGGCAGATTGAAGTTGCGGTAGCGAACGGCAAGACACACCCGATAGCAAGCCGCGAGGCTGGGATCACCGAGCAGACGTACTACCGCTGGTGCAAGGAGTACGGCGGTTTGAAGGTGGACCAGGCGAAGCGACTGAAGGAACTGGAGCAGGAGAACAGCAAGCTCAAGCATCTGGTGGCCGAACTGAGTCTGGACAAGCAGATTCTCCAGGACATCACCCGGGGAAACTTCACAGCTAGCGCCAGATTTTGCCTTGTAATTTCCGTTTCCCCTGTCCAACAGAAGAACCGATGCGCATGTTTATGCAATCAAATAACTTAAACTTGGAGCATGTGCGGAAATGGCGGAAGTCCACCCTACCTTTAGGCGGTAAAGGCAGTTGCTTATTAAAGAATAGGCGGATATCTTTTAATAGCAGCGACGGTTATAAAAGGATGCTTGCATAGCCAAGATGCCGATTCAGAGACAAACCGGGGAGTACGCCGTCACCAGCACAACTGGAGAGAACGTTCGGGCGTTCATTCCGCGTCCATTGCCGCCCGATCCGCCGCTGGTGCTGGACGCCTTCCATCCGCTACTGGACCGGGCGAATCAGGCGTTGGGGAGGCTGGATGGGCTTTCCACCCTTCTGCCGGATACCGAACTGTTCCTGTACCTCTACGTTCGCAAAGAGGCCGTGCTGTCCTCGCAGATTGAGGGTACGCAATCCTCGCTCTCCGATCTGCTCCTGTTTGAGAATGAGGCCGCGCCGGGTGTCCCGATAGACGATGTGCGGGAGGTGGCCAACTATGTGGCTGCCATGCAGCACGGTTTGCAGCGGCTCAGGGAGGACTTCCCTCTCTCCTTGCGTTTGATCCGTGAAATTCATGGCATCCTATTGCGAGATGGGCGCGGTGGGGACCAGACGCCCGGCGAATTTAGGCGCTCACAGAATTGGATTGCTGGAACACGGCCCGGCAATGCGGCCTATGTCCCGCCTCCCCCCGAACGTCTGATGGAGTGTCTGGACAGCTTTGAAAAGTTCCTCCATGACGAGACCCAAACGCTTCCGCTGCTGGTTCAACTTGGATTGATCCATGTGCAGTTTGAAACCATTCACCCCTTTCTGGATGGCAATGGAAGGCTCGGGCGCTTGCTCATTACGCTGCTACTCTGTGCGCGCGGTGCATTGCGGGAGCCGCTGCTGTATCTGAGCCTGTATTTCAAAACGCATCGGAATGTCTATTACGATCTACTCCAGCGCGTGCGCACACAAGGTGCTTGGGAAGAGTGGCTGGTATTTTTCCTGGAAGGCACAGAGGCTACGGCCAAGCAAGCCTCCGAAACAGCCGTGGAATTGATTCGCCTGTTTGAAGCGGATCGGAAGCGCATTCAGGCGATTGGACGCTCCGCGCTCTCTGCGCTGCGCGTTCATGAGTACATGCAGAAGAAGCCGCTCATCAATATCGGCCTTGCCGCGCGCGCGCTGAACCTTTCAGTGCCGACCGTGAGTGGCGCATTGGTACGGCTGGAAGAGCTGGGCATTGCACGAGAGACCACCGGGCGGGAGCGTGACCGCATCTTTGCCTACACCCAATACTTGACTATCGTGAGTGCTGGAACCGAGCCGATCCGGCAGTAAGCGGGCCGCATTGCTGCGATAGAGATGCCATGGTCAGAATGAAAATTCACTGTGGGGACTTTTGTGGGTAGTATCTGCTTTTTCGCCTTTATCTCCACTTGTAGGCAAAACGGATAAGCCACTTGTTTTCTTTAGTCTTACTAGTTCCGACAAAAATCACGAAAGTGCTTCGGGAGGTCTGCAAAACCTTTATGCGCCGGTTCGATCCCGGCCCGTGCCTCCAAATCTGCCCAATCAAATCAACAGAAACAGCCAATTATGGCTGTTTCTTGCATTTTATATAAGTGTGGCTTTTCCGCCATCACACTTCTCCATCACAGTCTGCTTTTCGTGATTACAACAGCTCGCCATGAGAGACGTTTTCCGTGGGCAAGCTCAAAGAGCAAGTGCAAAAGGGTCGGTGAGCGCGTGATCGGCGCAGACAGACCCTTATGGAGACAGTATGACAGAAACGGAATCATCTCCTGCCATTTTCTGCGAATTTATATTGCTATTCGAATCAGTAAGATAGTGGTGTTTTGCACAGGCTCAGGACTTGACAGGCTGGGGGCTGGAGCGAAGTGAGGCGAGGGCGGGGTAGAGTTTGCGCCAGTGAGCGTAGCTTGCGCGATAGGCGGCGAGGGAAGCCGGGTCGGGCAGGATGCGTTCGGCGACGGTGATGCCGCTGTGACAGGCATCGTCGAGAGAGGACCAGTGGCCTGCGCCGACGCCGGCCATGAGAGCCGATCCGAAGGCTCCGCCTTCTTCGGCGGTGAGAATTTCAACGGGCTGACCGTAGACGGCGGCCTGGATTCTGCGCCAGAGCGGACCGCGCGCGCCGCCGCCGCCGAGTCGAATGGCCGAGACAGGAATGCC
>JAJZHE010000013.1 GCA_021804655.1 Acidobacteriota bacterium | reverse complement strand
TATACTGCGTCGCCTTCCGGTGTTGTCATCTCCTTTGAGCGGCCCATAGAATTATCCTGTGCCAGAATTACCCGAAGTGGAGACGATTGCGCGAGGCGTCGACGAACGCATCCGAGGCGCCCGTATCGTCAGCGCCTGGTTCAGCAGATATTCGGAACCCATGAAAACGCCGCCCGAGGTGCAGAAGCGAGCGCTCACCGATGCAAGCTTCCTTTCTGTACGGCGTGTCGGCAAGCATATTGTGTGCGATCTGACTGCGGACCGGCCGAACCGGGATCAGTTGCCCTCCACAACACTTTGCGCAGCGCTCCAATGGGTCGTCCACCTTGGTATGACAGGGCGCCTGCTTGTCACCTCTGCCAAAGCCACTCTGGTAGCCCATACTCATGCGCGTCTCACGCTCGATGACGGGCGGGAACTCCGCTTCGTGGATGCGCGTCGTTTTGGTCGTCTCGAACTCCGCGACTTGCGCCACGAAACTCCCTTCAGTGGGCCGGGCACGGAGCCGCTCTCCATTTCATCCGAAGATTTTGCCCATCTCTTCCGTGCGCGCAAGATCAGCATCAAGTCTGCGCTTCTCAATCAGACACTGCTGCATGGTGTAGGGAATATCTATGCCGACGAAAGTCTTTTTCGCGCCGGCATCCGTCCGCGTAAAATCGCCGCTCGACTCACGCGAATTCAACTGGAACGTCTGCGCCTGGCTTTGCGAGAAGTTCTCAATCAGGCCATTGAACTCGGCGGATCCTCGGTCTCTGATTATGTGGATGCCAATGGAGTCAAAGGATTTTTCCAACTTGAGCACCGCGTGTATGGCCGTGCAGGGCAGCCCTGTCGCGTATGCCAGGAGCCGATCCAACGCATTGTTCTTGCCGGACGCGGAACGCATTTCTGCCCAAAGTGTCAGCAGTAGATTTTTCCCGCGGGTGGCACGAGGCGAAAAATCCTGTTCCCAGACGTTGTCAGCCTCGCGACTTCGCGATACTATCGGAATTGGCAGTCGTCCACGCCGCTCCTGTCAAAAACAGTTGTTGAGCCAAAGTTGTCATTCAAGGCCTCAATCAGGATGCGAATGCTGGACAGACGCAGGCAACAAGATATCGGTGTCTTGTTCGCAACAATGAAAACTGCAAAGGATCAGCACAGCTTGCGGAATTGTTCGGATCGAACAACCTGAGCTTATGCCCTGAATGCGAGACCCGTTGGAGAATTTTCCACGCGTATTCGAGCAGAAAATTGAAAGAACAGGCAGAAGCGACTTGATGCCGAGCTTGATACCGAAGTTCTTCGCGCCTGCGCTTTTAGATGGAAAGCGTATGGTGGGATGCCGATCCGGTCAGCGTGATCTCGCTTCAGTATGCGAGATTGAATGTGTTTACGGCATGCAATGACGCTGAGGAAAAGCATCTGACGCAGAAACGGCACAAAATAGCGACCCGTATACGTGCGGAGAGAGCCAATATCCATACAGGAGAGCAGCACCTTTGCACGGTAACGCTGCGCCACTTGATCCAGGAGTGCAACAGGAAGTGTACGCATGACGACTGAACCGACCCAGCCAGCACCCGTCCAGACCATCGATGCGGGCGAATCGACCACAAGTACCCTAGCCCCTTCGCAGGGACATCGCCGCCGTCGGCGACGACGTAAAAACAAAGGGAGCGTGGCCAGCGGAACGCCTGCTCAGGCTCAAGCTCCGGAATTTACGCCAACCGAATCCCCATCCCAGCCCGTGGCCATTTCTGCCATGCAGCAGCGACCCGAGGGTGGCTCTTTCAAAAGCAGCCGTCGTAAGAAACGTCGCAACAAGCAGCAACAGAACGGTGGCTTCAAGCCTGAGCCAGGGAACAGCATCATGCCGACAAACGGCTATAGCAGTAGGAAGAAAACGGGGCGTCAGAAGGGGCCGCGGGAGTTTGTCGGTCCCATGGATCACAGCTATCGCGCGATCAACGGTAACGTCTCCGACGGTCCTCCGGCAACGATTGCGCAGGTAGGGAACGGTAATTTCTATGCCGATGCAACCTCACGGATTCATCCAGTCCCTGCCATTGCAGCGGATGCCCCATCGCGCATCTTCTTCGTGATTGAAGATCTCTTCTTTGTCGCAAAAATTCAGGAAGTCAGCCGTAAACTCGGCGTCAAAGTTGAGTTCGTCAAGGGCGACAAGGATATTGTTGCCCATCTGGCGGAAACTGCGGACCCAGAGCATCCCTCACTCGTCGTCTTTGACCTGAACAATGCTGCGGTGAAATCCCTTACGCTCATCCCGAAGGTCAAGAGCAAGCTCAAAAAAGCTGTCTCGGTGATCGGATTTCTGTCTCACATTCAAGGCGATCTCAAGATCAAGGCGATCGAAGCAGGATGCGACACCGTCATGCCGCGTTCGGCCTTTTCGCAGAGCCTGCCCAATTTGCTTCGTCGCTATGGTATCGACGACGAAGACGAACACTATCCACAGCCGATGTAACCGGCAAGCCGGACGCGCCCTTTCTGGCGGTCATGCTTAGCCTGGAGGCCACTTCAGGCTGCGTCCCCCCAGCAGATGCAGGTGCAGATGATGCACCGTCTGCCCGCCATCGTCTCCTGTGTTGATGACGACGCGATAACCGTGATCCAGACTCAGCTCGCGAGCAAGCTCCGCTGCTTTTGCAGTCAGATAGCCCAGTAGTTCCACGTCGGTCGCGGTTACATTTGCCAGTGAGTCGATGTGTTGACGCGGAATGATCAGCAGGTGCACCGGCGCCTGCGGTTGAATGTCGGCAAAGGCGTAGCACCGCTCGTCGCTGTAGACGGCGCGCGATGGAATTTCACCTTGAAGAATGCGGCAAAATAAACAACTCATGGCAACCCCAGTCTACTCGCTTGGGATAGGAAAGTAGCGTGGATGTCCGCCTGACAGCCACGGATCGTAGTGCACTGCAAATTCAGATCGGCTTTGGACTGAAGGATGATCGTAGGTCCAGAAAACCACCAGTGGATTTGGATTTGGTTCCTCCAGCCATGCTTCGCCTAGCTGCTGGAATGCTTTCACTGCGCTTTGCTGCGGATCGGCGACGATCCCATGAATCGCTTCCTGTCCATAGACATCGGCCTGATGTTCAATCGTGCGGCTGATGGTGTTGCCGATCGGTTCGCTGACGATTTCCAGCATCACCAACGCCAGCAACACCACCACAAGTCCCGGCAGTTCTGCCAGTGATCCGATCTCCCAACGCACTCCGCGAAGTCGCAGCATGCCCTGCGCCAACCCCATCGTCAGCCCCAGCAATGCCAGCGTTCCTGCAATCCCCATTCCGATTCCCCATGCCAGATGGTGCAGAACGTAGTGGCCGCTTTCGTGCGCCAGAATGAACAGAATTTCGTCCTGCGGCATGCGGTCCGCTGTCGTATCCCACACCACAATGCGCTTTGTCGGCCCGATTCCGCTCACATACGCGTTCAGCCCGTTGCCTTTCACGCTCGCACGCATCAGAAACATGCGCTCCGGCGGAATCTCCGTCCCCGTTCGCGCCACCACACGCTCAAACTGCCGCACCAGCTCCGGATGTGTCGCAGCAAGCGGCTCAAAGTGATTGAAGATTGGCTCCACAATCTCCGGCAGCACCAGCGTTCCCGTCAGGATCACCGGAATCGACGCCAGCCAGAACCACAGCCACGCTCGCTGAGGCGAACGTGCCAGCAGCCAGCGAGCAAAGACCAGAATCGGTGTACCCACCGCCAGCATCAGCAGGGTGCCCATTCCCTGGTCACGCATCCAGCTCGGCCAACTTTGAATGCTGATGCCTGCCCGCAGCAGAGCCTGATGGCTCACCGCGCCAGCAGGCAACAGCAGGCAACACTCCAGCAGCAACAGAACTTCGACGGAAAAAATAGCCGTCTGCATCCACGCGCGACGACTGACGCGCCCGGCCGCCTGCGTCATCCACCCCGCCAATCTGGTTTCCAGCAACAAGGCCAGCAGAGCGACTGCGCCAAACTCTACGGAAAAATGCAGTCCCAACTGGACGTGCTCCAGATGCCGCGCCAGCGCTGCTTGCCCAGATGCGAGTTTGTAGATCGGCTGAGCATGAGTCGGTGCTGCTCCAGCTTGTCGCGCGCTCACAAGCGCCATCGTTGCCATCCACATCCAGTGTCCGCGTGTTGACCGTTCGTTGCTCATGCTCGATGTTAGGATAACGTTAATGGGAATGAAGTCTCCCGAAACCGCCTGCCACTGCATCTGGGCAGACTGATGACTTCTGCCACAACTCCATCACCGTGAGGCAAATCATGGCGTATCTGTGGGTTTTGATTGGCAGCGCCATCGGCGGATTGCTGCGTTATCTGGTGGGCATCTGGACCATCCCGGTCAGCGGCTCGTTTCCCACCGGCACACTCATCATCAACGTGCTCGGCTCGTTTGTCATCGGCTTCTTCGGTACGTACACGCTGCACGGCGGGCGGCATCCGGCTTCGGACAATATGCGGCTCTTCGTCATGGTGGGCCTTTGCGGCGGCTTCACCACGTTTTCTTCCTTCAGCCTGCAAACCTATGACCTGCTGCGCTCCGGACACTGGGGCCGCGCGCTTGCCTACGTGGTTTTGTCTTCCACGCTGGGCCTGGCCGCTGTCGCCGCCGGTCATTACGCGGCCATGCAGCCCACTTCGCAGGTCGCTGTTGCAGAGACTGCCGAAGAGGAACTGACCAGCTAAGGCTGATTCATCGTCCGGCTCGCCGTCGATCTTCTTCTGCTCTTCGTGACCAATGGCAGGCATCGCCTCCAGCTTCAGCGCCTGCATCTCTACAGAAATTTGCCAGCCTTCGCCAGGCTATGCCTGGTCCAGCGCTTTCTATGCAGCCGCATCCGATGAAGCGTGGCGATGGAAGCGCAAGAGGAAAAGGGCGCAAAGATTGTTGGAAAACGCGCATCCACGGCGATCGGTGCGAAGCGATCCTGAAGCTATGAAAACAGAAGACGTTTGTATCCCATATGGCTGAGCGTGAGCGCGACCGTGCCGAGAAAGACCGAAAGGACGTAGCGATAGTCCGGGGAATGAATCACGAATGGAAGCACGCCGATGGCGAGCGCTGGAGGCATGTGTAGGTCAAAAAACCGCAGAATCCCAACAGAGCACAGCACGGCAATCATGACTGCGACTGAAGCTGGATGAAGCATGTGCTGCGCGAGGAGTCCAGCACCTGCGGTAAGCATGCAGACGAAAGGGAGTAAAACGGGACGCCTCATCCAGCCTGGGACTTCTGGATGGCCCAGAAGTTCGTAACCCATGACGATGAGAGGCGGAAAAAGAATCAATCGAAGACCCGTGAACTGCGCTGCGGAGCCGACGACAAGGACGAAGCCCAAAAGCGCAATCACCCAGGAACGGTTTCCAGGCGCGGCTTCGAGCGCATCGAGGACTTCGGGAAAGCCCTGTGCGCGCACTGTCTTTGTGGAGGAATGAGTGCAGGTGCAAAAATGCTCGCGCTTCCGCAGCATCAAAATCAGCACCAGCAGGCTCAGGTCGAAAAAAATAGCAAGCGGGTAGAGCCAGCCTCGTTCGCTGAGCACGAAAGGGAGTACTGCGGCTGAAATGGCAGGAGATATGCTGCACCGAAGCAACTTGATGACGACAAGACTGACGACGACGATGAGGAGAATACCCCAGACGCTGTAGTGCAGGTGACGAGTACAGAACAGTCCGAACGCAGCCGTCAGCGTTGGCGCGAGAACAAGCTGTATCGGTTGACGCGCCCATTCGCCCTGTGGGCGAAGCAGAACGTCATGGGACACGGCAGCGAGTTCCGGAAAAAGCACCACAGCCATGCCGCTGAGGTGAGCCGCATAGGCGATCAACCCCATGAACGCGATCACAAGAAGTTCCACGATCAGTTTGGAGCCGACCTTACTCGCCATAACCTCACATTTCGTGTATCGGGTGGATATCGCAGCAACTGGAAGCGGATGGACTCGCTTTGAAGGGGCTCAGATGGGGGCATGATCGTTCCGCTTCGCGCAGATTATCCGTCCTCAATTCAGCCGAACAAGATAGGCATTGCCCTCGGCAGGATGTGTATGCCGCAGGATTGAATCCGCCGTCGCTCGCCCTTCGCCCGCTGGACGGATGCGTACCCAGTGTCCCGTCGGCCCGGCAAAGTCGATCACCTGCGCATCCGGATACCGGTGCTCCAACTCCCGTTTCAGCCGCAGTGCTTTGCCCGTATGCGCGAATGCGCCAATCTGTACGCACCACTTGCCGCCTTCAGTCAGCGACTCCGGAGCGCGCAGCACATCGACACGCACCGGTGCGACTCCGACCCGATAGACACCGGTTGCCTTTGCCGCGCCACGCGAAAGGTCCAGAATCCGCCCCGGTACAAATGGTCCGCGATCCGTGATGTACATCAGAGCCGATTGTCCGGTGTTTTCGTTCGTCACGCGCACCAGAGTATTCAGCGGCAGCGTACGGTTGGCCGCCGTCACCGCGTTCTGGTCATAGACCTGTCCGTTCGCAGCGCGGCGATGGTTGTACTGCGGGCCATACCAGCTTGCCATTCCGTGCAGCGTCTCGATTGGGTCATGGTGCCGGGCGTAGCGCTCGTCAGCCTCGCTTACGGCGCCCGCGAACTGCTCAGGCCTGTTCTCGACTGCCGACGGAGCCGTGGCATTCGCCGGTGCTTTGTGGGGATGCGCGCATCCGCTCAGCACAGAGATCATCGCAGCAGTCAGGAAGCCCGCAGCATAGCGCCACAGATGGACGACACGATGGGACGATGTGCCATGCCGGTTCAAAAAACTCCTGGGCTTTACTGCGGGCCTCCGCTCCATTTCTCTAGTTTGCTTTTTCGTTGGTTGCGAGGCAATTGCATTTCAAGCGTTTTTCATCTCGGAGAGCAACAACCGTCAACCTGCAGTCCCTGCCATAACCCGCGCTCCATCGTGCACAATGGAAGTATTGCGGAACTTTGTTGCCTCTGGCTTGTCGTGTTCAATGCAGTCTTTCCAGCATGTCTACCGACGCAGGGAGTGGAAACTGATCCGTATTGCAGAAGCAGCACGCGAACTTCGCGCATTCTGGTCTGGCTCTTCTTGTGGAGTTCGGGATCTGTTGCTGCTTGTCGTTCTGCTCCATGCGGCCCGGCTCCGAGCCAACGGAATCACCACTCTCCCCGACGCCAATCCGGCAAATATGAGCACCCCGCATTCCATTGCCGCTGACTCCGGCAACGCCTCCGATCGCTTGCAGGATTTGCCCGATGCACCCCAGCCCTCCGATGCGCTGCTTTCATCTGCTCAGGCTACGCAACCCGCCCAAACCGAAAGCAGCAAGCAGCCAGCGCAAAGTGTGGCTGCGCAAGACGCGGGCAAGAGCACTGCCAAACCCGAGCCACACTGCACGCAAAATCCCTGTCCCATCACGACCGAGGCCATCGACTGGTACAAGCGTTTCATGGATGGCCCGCACGTCAAGCAACTCACGCCCTTGCAAAAAGCTCATCTTGCCGCTCGCAACATCATCGACCCTTTCAACGCGCTGACCATTCTCGCCCAATCCGCTTTTTTTGTGGGCTTCAACTCTCACTCGCCGTATGGTCCAGGCATGACCGGTTTTGGGCGCAACGTCGGCGTCAGCTACTCCCAGGACATCACCAGCGAGTTCTTCAACGTCTTTCTTATTCCTTCCATCGTGCACCAGGACCCGCATTATCACCGCATGCCGGGCGCCAGTTACAAGCGCCGCTTCTTCCACGCCACAACCCAGATATTCTGGACCTTGGGCGACAATGGCAAAGGCATGATTAACTACGCCAACCTCGTCGGCAGCGGCGTCGATATCGCCATCGGCAACACCTACGTTCCCGGTCAACAAGCGCACTTTACCGCTGCCTTGTCGGAGTATTTCGTCGGTCTGGCCACTGCGCCCATCGACAACTACATCACGGAGTTTTTGCCCGACATCGCCCGCCATATTCACGTTCAGATCGTCCTCGTGCAGGACATCATCAACCAGGTCTCGCGCACCTCGCCACCGGCAAATTGAAGCATCCGGTGAGCCAGAGGTGCCGTGCGGTCACTTGCCAGCCCCGCCGTTCCCATCCCAATCCGCACCACTCAGCTTGCAGAACGACCATTCGCTGTCCGGTTTTTGGATTCCCTTTGCTTCCGCGGTACTCTAAAAGTTGAAAGATCAGAATCGATTCAGGCTTGTGGACATCTTCATAGGAAGGTCATTTTTCAGAGAGCCAGAGCATAACCCCCCACACACCAGGAGAGATACGCGGCAATGGCCAAAGCGACGAAATATGCTGAGCAGGCGGTAGTTTACGCAGCAAAAGGGATCTGGAGCGTCTTTGAGCGGATTAACCGTATCAGTCCGAATCCTTCCATCACGCCCAAATGGAGCGACAAACCGCTTTTGAAGAGTTGGGAAAAGGAAAAACCGCCTCTTGGATGGCCGCGTTCCACCGATTCGCTCTGCCCCAAGTGCGTCCCGGAGATTCGCCAGCAGATACTCGACGGCAAGCTGCCTCACGAAGTTCTGCTCAATGAAAAGGTGGGCGAAATCAAGGCCACGATCATCGAGCGCGACGGCCAGATTCTCATGGTGAAGGACTGCCCGAAGCACGGTCACTTCGAGGATGTCATGGCCATCGACCCCGACTTCTTCCGCCACCTGGAAGAAAGCTTTCCGGGCCGGGATATCCGCGCGCACAACGATGAAAAGCTGCATAATCACGGCACTTCCACCGTCACCCACGGTCGAGGTTCGGTGCTCACCATCGACCTCACCAACCGCTGCAACATGATGTGCGATCCCTGCTTCATGGACGCCAACCAGGTTGGTTTCGTCCACGAACTCACGTGGGACGAGATCAAGACGATGCTGGACAACGCCATCACCATCAAGCCGCGTCGTCAGATGAGCGTCCAGTTCTCCGGCGGCGAGCCGACGCTTTCGCCGTACTTCCTCGACGCCGTCGCCTACGCGCGCAAGGTCGGTTACAACAGCGTTCAGGCTGCCTCCAATGGCATCGAATTCGCCAAGAGCAAGGAGCTTTGCCGTGCCGCAGCCGAAGCGGGTCTGCGCTATGTCTATCTTCAGTTTGATGGCATCGGCAACGCCGCCAACTCCCACCGCAAGGTCGGCAACCTCTTCGACGTCAAACTCCAGGCCATCCACAATCTGCACGAGGCCGGCGTGGACATCGTCCCGGTGACCACCATCATCAACGGCATCAACAACGAACAGGTCGGACGCATCATCGAGTTCGCACTCGACAATCCAAAGACCATCAACTTCCTCAGCTTCCAGCCCGTCTCCTTCACGGGACGCGATGAGGACATCAGCGACGAGCGCCGCTTTGCCCAGCGCTACACGCTTAGCCATCTGGCTCACGACGTCAAGACCCAGACCGGCATGGGTGAGCCGTCGCGCGACTGGTTCCCGATCAGCTTCATGAGCACTTTTTCCGACTGGGCCGACCACGTCCACGGACCGAACGCCGACTGGGGTCAGTTGAGCTGCGGCTGTCATCCCAACTGCGGCATCGGTATGGCCGTCATGATCGACAAGGAAACCAAGGAAGCCGTTCCCGTCACCGCCTTCATCAATGCCAAGCGCCTGGCCAAGGATGTTGCCAAGGTGAATGATGCGGCGCGTGGCAAGGCGCTTTCGATCCTCGGTATCGCGCTTGCGCTCGTTCGCAACTACGATCCGTTCCAGGCGCCCACCCACTTCAAGATCACCGACATGCTGCGCAAGATGGACAAGACCTTCGGGGCCACCGGCAAGGACTACGGCAAGGTGACCGGCGACCGCACTGCGGAGGACATCAAACGGCGCCGTGCGGACCGTTGGAACTTCCTGTTCATCGCCGGCATGTGGTTCCAGGATCTGTTCAACTACGACTTTCGCCGCACCGAGCAGTGCATCATCCCCTACGCCACGCAGGAAGGCGAGATCAGCTTCTGTGCCTACAACACCGGCATCGGCTGGCGCAACATCATCGAGAAGATGCACATGACCGCCACGCTCACCAAGTGGTATGACGAGCATGGCCGCCATGAGATCTTCGCCGGCGGTAAGAACGTAGGCATGAGCAGCCAGGGCCACAAGCTCGAACTGAACATGCAGCACGTCAATGCAGAGGCCAACCACACGCTGGACGAGCTGGGCATCGCCAAGAATGCGCGTGAAGAAAAGATGCGCGCCCGGGACGAAAAGCTCAAACAGGACGCGGAAAACGCTCGCATGGCCAAGCTGTATCGCGAGCATGTCCTCGGTGAGAAGCCCGTCGAGGGATTGGTCCGACTGGACTCGATTGCACCCGCCAAGTCGGCTGCTGAAACCTCCAACGAACTCGTTGCAGGCGATTGATCCGCATCTGAGTCGATCTGTATCTGAGTCATCGCCCCAAACAAAAGAGGCTGCCAGGTGGCAGCCTCTTTTCAGTGTGTGCGTCGCGCGCTCAGTGTCGAATGTGGAAGTTATAAGCTACGCCAAACGAGACGATCGGATAGGTGTGCAGAGGCTGCACATCGTTCTGGTAGCTGGCCACCTGCGTCGCCAGGTTCGACTGCACCGTCGGGTCCGTCGCCACATTCACGCAGTTCTGCCCCTGTGCATCGCAGACCTCGCCGGTCAGGTTGATCGCCACGGTCGGGTTCTGGATAAATGCCACACCAACATCCAGCGGGAAGGTCCAGTGCCGCCCGGAAGCAGGGAAGAGATTGCCAATTCCTGCCGTAATCGTTGGCGCTGCGGACCCGTTGCCCAGCCCGAAGGTTCCCAGTCCGGTTACGGCATTCGCGCCCGAGGCGGAGTAATACGTGTAGTTGTTCAGCGTGAAGCTGGTGCCTGCTGCCGCCACAAAAACCGCATTTGCCTTGTTCTGGTTATAGAAAAGAACGCCCGGGCTGATGCGCAGCCAGTTATGGAACGGATACACATCCACGGCAAAGCCCGCTGAAGCCATATTCAGTTGAGCGTTCACATTGAAGCCGTTCGTGCTGATGTTGTTGATGCTGTAGTTGAGAAAATTGCCCGTTGCGCGCAGATCGAGGTAGCGGTTGAGGTTGGTCGCCAACAGAAACCCGATACCCAGCGGCGAGACGCCCACGCCGAGCGAAACGCGCGACAACGGCTTCGATTCGTTGCGGCGCAGCTTCGGCTGGGTGGTTTGGGCCGCAGGTTGCGCCTGCAGCGCACGCGTGGCATACGGCGTCGGGTTGGTCATCGTCTGAGCCGCTGCGGGCACCAGCAGGGCATACGAGAACAAAGGCAGGCTGAGCGGCACAAGGCCAAATCGAAAAAATCGAGCTTGAATCACAGCAATCCTCCAGAAAACCTAAATGACGTGAGCACCCACAGCGGGGAGATTGATGATTGGTTTGGATGCTTTGTTAAAGCTACCATTCGTTTTCTCTTCCTTGAGGAGAATGTTGCAAAATAAGTCAGTGGAATCCGGAGAGACACGAGGGCTGAGCGTTTGACCAGATCGGGAAGGGAAAATCCTGCCGTGCTCCGGCCATTGCTTCTGGACTGGTTCACGCGCAGCCAGCGCAGCCTGCCCTGGCGTCACACTCACGACCCCTACGCCATCTGGGTCTCGGAGGTGATGCTTCAACAAACACGTGTTGCCGTCGTCCTCGACCGCTATCGCGAATTTCTGGAGCGCTTTCCCACCGTGCAGTCGCTCGCGCGGGCTACAGAGGCCGAAGTTCTTACTGTCTGGAGCGGTCTCGGCTACTATCGCCGCGCGCGCATGCTCCATCGTGGCGCGCAACAAGTTTGCGCAGAACACGGCGGACAGCTCCCCGGCACCTTCGCCGCCCTGCTTGCCTTGCCCGGCATCGGGCCTTACACCGCCTCCGCCATCGCCAGCATCGCCTTTGGCGAGCCGGTCGCTGCCGTCGATGGCAACGTTGAGCGCGTCGTTCTTCGTCTCGTCGGTGCCGACGCAGGGCAGGGAACCGTCCTGCGTCGAGTCCAGGCCTGCGCTGACCAGCTTCTCGATCCCGACTCACCCGGCAACTGGAACCAGGCGATGATGGAGCTGGGAGCCACGGTTTGTCTGCCGCGCGCGCCGCACTGCGAAGCCTGTCCCTGGATCGCCGCCTGCGCTACGCGCGGCGAGCATCTCACGGTGAAGCGTCCACCGATGCGCTCGGTTGCCGTCGCTTATCATTGGACCGTCCGTGGCGCCGGTGACCGCCAGAATCTGCTCCTGGTCCAGCGCGACCAGGAGCAGACCGTCATGGCTGGCATGTGGGAACTGCCCGAAGCCGCTGACCACGCACACGACCCAGCACAGCCGCTGCTTCGTCTGCGTCACGCCATCATGCAGATGAACTATGAGGTCGCAATTTACCCTGGTGAGGCAACTCTTCGTCTGCCGAGTAAGCGGACATTTCGCTGGGTCACACAGAAGCAGGCTCAAGCTCTGCCGCTCACCGGTCTCGCGCGAAAAGTGATGCAACGGCTGGGGTGGCTGCCCGCGAGGAAATCTCTCGTCGCAGCCCCCAAAATCAAAGCGCAGAAAATGTAAATCGTTGAGAAAGCTTGCCTGCGCTTTGTCTACGATGTGTCCAAACTCGCCTCTGTTTCGCTTGCAGGCTATCCAAATCTTCTTTGCCGCTTGCCGTGCCAATTCTTCGGTCAATAGAGTAGAACTGTTCTGGGATCGTTTATGACGGTTGTCTCTCACATCTTCGCCATCGCCTTGCTGCCCGGCTTCATTCTCTCCGAGCCGCTTCATTTTGCGCTTGCAGAAAAACTTGTGCTTGCCGTGCTGATCCTTGCCTCTGCCTGGCTCTTCTGGCAGCGGTTCGGCGTTGTGGTGCGCCGCATTCGCTCCGCACGCAAAGACGCGGACTTTCGTCTTTTTCCGCTCGGCAAACGCATCTGGGATTTTTTCTGGGAGGTTCTCTGCCAGGCCAAGGTGATTCGAGAGCGTCCTTTGCCTGGTCTCGCACACGCTTTCGTCTTCTGGAGCTTTCTCGCCTTTGCGCTGGTCACTACGAATCACGTCGCAACCGGCTTCGGCCTTGGTTTTCTGGATCCAGCGGGCTTTTTCGGACGATTCTATTTCCTGTTTGCCGCCGCCTTTGCCATCGCCTGCGCCATCTCCATCGCCGGACTCTTTGTGCGCCGTTTCCTCGTTCGTCCTGTCTGGCTGGCCCATAAAGATCACTCGGTTTCGTGGGAGTCGGGCATCATCGCCGGGCTGATCTTTCTGCTCATGGTCACCTACCTTGGAGCATTCTTCGTCCCCGACACAGGTCTCGCCGTACGCCTTCTGTGGTGGGCACACACTCTCACGCTGTTGAGCTTCCTGCCGCTTGTTCCACATACCAAGCACCTGCATCTCATCCTCAGCCCGGCCACCATCTTTCTCTCGCGCGGGGGCTTCAGTCGCATTCCCCCGTTGGCGGATGACGATGACTTTGGCCTCGTCACCGGCAAAGACCTCACCCAGCTCACTGCGCTCCAAATCTACTCCTGCGTCGAGTGTGGCCGCTGCACCGAGCACTGCCCCGCCGCCAATACGGGCAAGGAGCTGAATCCACGCGAGATCATCCTCGGTCTGCGCGGCTACCTCAACGAATTTGGCACAGCCAGCGATGAGCCGCTGCTGGGTCGTTACAACTCCCAGCAGGCAGCCTTCCAGTGCACCACCTGCGGAAGCTGCGAGTTCCAGTGCCCGGTCGGCATCGAGCATCTGCCCGTCATCGTCGGCCTGCGTCGAGGCGCGGTCAACACCGGCGAGTGGGACGACGACCACGGCGGCAAGCTCTTCCTTGCACTTGAGCGGAATGGGAATGCCCTCGGGATGGCTCACTCCGAGCGTGAAAAATTCATCACGCGCGAAGAACTGCCCATCTTCGACGGATCGCAGGAGTACTGCCTCTGGCTTGGCTGCATGGGCGGCTACGACCCCAAGGGCCGCGAGATCATTCGCTCCTTCGTCGAGGTCATGCGTTTTCTCGGCACCAGCTACGGCGTCATGCGCCGTGAAAAATGCACAGGAGATCCGGCGCGCCGCCTTGGCAACGACCTGGTTTTCCAGCAGCTTGCCGAGGCCAACCTTGAGACTCTCGCGCAGAATAAAGTCAAGAAAATCGTTTCCATCTGCCCGCACTGCGTACGCACCATCGCCGAGGATTGGAGGGCTTACGGTACGCCGCCGGAGATTGAGCACCACAGCGAATTCCTCGCCCGACATCAGGCGCGGTTGCCTGGAAGTGGTAGCGCGGCAGGTCAGTCATCCACCGGCACCACTGTCTTTCACGATCCCTGCTATCTTGGCCGTTATCGGAACGTTTACGACGAGCCACGAGCGATCATCCGTGAATACGGCACGCTTGTCGAGGCCGAACGCAGCCACGAGCGCAGCTTCTGCTGCGGAGCTGGCGGCGGGCTTGCCTTCCTCGGCGAAGAGCAGGGCGCGCGTGTCAGTGAAACCCGCGTTGAACAGCTTGTCTCCACCGGAGCCTCCACCATCGGATCGGCGTGTCCTTTCTGCAACACCATGTTTCGCGACGCGCTGGCCAGCCGCGGCAATGGTGCGCCACAACTGCTCGATATCGCGCAGATTGCCGCCGCCGCGCTTCCCGGAATCTCCTCCGCCACTCCAGCGGATTCACTCAACCATCAGGTCAACCATCAGGCTAACAACCAGGCCAACACTCAGGAAAATCCATGAAAATTATCGTCGCCATCAAACAGGTCCCAGAGCGCGACGCCCGCATTCGCATCGACAGCGCGGGCAAGTGGATCGCGCTCGAAGACATCGAGTTCCGCATGAACGAGTCCGATGCCTACGCGCTGGAAGAAGCGCTCTTGCTCCGGGAAGCGCATGGCGGCGAAGTCGTCGTCCTCAGCGCTGGCCCGGAGCGCGTCGGCCAGACCATTCGCGAAGCCCTTGCCAAGGGTGCAGATCGCGGCATTCACATCGTCAGTGATGCGCTCTCCGGCTACGATGCGCTGGGCGTTGCGAGCCTCATGGCCGCGGCCATCCGCGACGAAGCTGCGGACCTCATCCTCACCGGCCTGCAATCGGATGATCTCGGCCTCGGCCAAACGGGTGTTATCCTCGCCGAACTGCTTGGCATTTGCCACGCCAGCCTCATCCTCAAAATCGAAAAATCCGACTCCGGCATCCGCGTGCTGCGCGAACTCGAAGACGGATGGTTCCAGCACATCGACATGTCCACTCCCGCGCTGCTCACCATCCAGAGTGGAAACACAAAACTGCGCTACGCCACGCTCATGGGCATCAAAAAAGCCAAGACCAAAGATCTGCGCGTGGTCGAAGCTGCCGCGCTTGGCGTTTCCGCTACCCCATGCGTCTTGCTCGATTCCGTTGCCCTGCCCAGCCGCCAGAAGACAACTCAAATGCTCACCGGTACGCCGGCCGAAGCAGCGGCAAAACTCGTTGAAAAACTTCAGCAGGAGGTTCGCGTCCTATGAGCACCGTTCTCGTCTTTCTCGAAGCAAAATCCGGTGTGCCGACTCGTATCTCCCTCGAAGCGTTCGCCGCTGCAGCGCAGCTTGCAGCCTCCTCTGGAGCGCAGCTTGCTGCTGCCATGGTTGGCTCTGCCTCCGGTCCAGGATTCGCTTTGCTGGGCGGAGCATCCCAGATATTCGCGCTTGAGCATCTGCTGCTTGAGCACTACACCGCGGATGGCTACACCGCCGCTTATGCGCAACTCATCGCTCGCGTTCAGCCTGACTACGTTCTCTTTCCGCACACCTACGAAGTCCGCGACTTTGCGCCGCGACTGGCCACGCGACTGGGCCGCGTTCTCATCAGCGACGTCACCGGCTTTCAGGCCAGCGCTGGACAGATCCTTTTCATGCGCCAGTTGTTCCAGGGCAAGCTCAACGGCCACTACCACGCGGCTTCGCCTGCGCCCTGTCTGATCAGCGTTCAAGCTGGTGCATTCCGTGCGGACGCGCCTGCTGCGACCTCTGTTCCCGCGGCAACCTTTGCGCCTGAGCTGGAAGCCTCGGCCATCCGCACTCAGCCTGGCGAGCCGTTCCGCGCAGCCGCTCAAACCGTCGATCTCGCCTCCGCGCCGCTCCTTGTCAGCGTCGGACGCGGCATCAAGGACGAAGCGAATATTCCCCTTGTCCAGGAACTGGCCACCGCACTCGGCGCCGAACTTGCCGCCTCACGGCCCATCTGCGACGCTGGCTGGCTGCCCATGGAGCGTCAGGTGGGCAGCAGCGGCCAGACCGTTGCGCCCAAGCTTTATCTCGCCGTCGGCATCAGCGGAGCCATCCAGCACCTGGTCGGCATGAAAGGCTCGCAGTGCGTCGTCGCCATCAACAAGGACGAGAACGCACCCATCTTCGAGATTGCCGACTACGGCATCGTCGGCGATCTCTTTGAAGTGGTGCCTGCGCTCACTGCTGCCGTCCGCAAGGCCAAAGGCTGATCAAGCTGCGGCTCACAGAAATGCTCGCGCGCCAGAAGGTCATCTGCGCGCGAGCCTCGAAAAAACAGCCTGCAATCGGAACCGCATTGGATCGGCAACCGATGACCGGGATCAAAGCCCGGTCATCTTCTCAATGTGCTCCGGATAACGGTCGCCAACAATCGCAATCTGCGCTGCCGCTGCGTTCAGTTCACGCACATCGTCGGCGGAGAGCGCCAGCGTTGCAGCGCCGAGATTCTCCTCCAGCCGATGCAGCTTCGTCGTGCCGGGAATCGGCGCGATCCACGGCTTCTGCGCCAGCAGCCACGCCAGTGCCACTTGCGCCGGAGTTGCGCCAAGCTTGCCGCCGATGGCAGTCAGCAGATCGACGACGCCCTGATTTGCCTTGCGCGCCTCGGCCGTAAAGCGCGGCAGCGTACTGCGAAAATCGTTCGCAGCCAGCTTCGTCGTCTCGTCCAACGCGCCCGTCAGGAATCCTTTGCCCAACGGGCTGTAGGGAACGAAGCCGATGCCCAGCTCCTCCAGCAGCGGCACAATCTCCTGCTCCGGCTTGCGCCACCAAAGCGAATATTCGTTTTGCAGCGCGGCCACGGGCTGCACGGCATGCGCGCGCCGGATTGTCGCTGCGCCTGCCTCCGACATGCCGAAGTAGCGCACCTTCCCCGCTGCAATCAACTCCTTCACCGCTCCGGCAACCTCTTCAATTGGCACCGATGGATCGACGCGATGCTGATAATAGAGATCAATGACATCCGTGCGCAGACGGCGCAGAGAGCCTTCGACTACAGTTTTGATGTGCTCCGGACGGCTGTTCACGCCCTGCCAGCCCGGACTCCCGTCAGGATTCAGATTGAAGCCAAATTTGGTGGCAATCACCACCTGGTCGCGCACCGGCTCCAGCGCCTCGCCCAGCAGGTCTTCGTTCGTATACGGACCATAGACCTCTGCGGTGTCAAAAAACGTAATGCCTCGGTCAACCGCAGCGCGCAGCAGCGCGATCATCTCGCCGCGATCCTTCGGTGCGCCATAGCTGAAGCTCATGCCCATGCAGCCCAGGCCAAGCGCCGAAACCTCCAACCCACTCTTTCCCAGAACACGCTTTTGCATCGTTTTCCTCATCCTTCTGTTCATTGCCAGACACGTACCACGCATCAGAATGCACAGCTTCAGCATAGCCATCTCCGCGCTCGGGCCGTGACTCCAATCCTGCCGATTTTTTGCCCGATCCTGTCGTAGCGCTCATCTTGCAGCGCAATTTCAACGCACGCGTTGTGCACTCGCTGCGGCGTTGCATCTCTCTTCCGTGCGCAAAGCAACAGGCTGTCGAGTCACCTCGACAGCCTGTGCCGTTTCACCTTCCTCGGACGAAACCGAGTCTCGATCAGTGAGTGGAAAACATCTGCATCACGTCCGTGCGCAGCGCAAGCCGGCTTGTCTCGCGCGTATAGAACATGTGACCGCCAGGATACTCATGCACGCTGAGCCGCGTCGGGTCACCCATCACCGGAATCTGATTCACGCTGAGCACCGAACCCATGAACGGACAGCTCAGGTCGTTCCACCCATGCACGATCATCACCCGCAGTTTGGGATCGGCGGCAACTGCCTGGCGAAGCTGTGTCACCGAACCGCGACGCATCTCGTTGTCGCGCTCCCACAGGCGATTCACCTCATACGAGAGTGCGTTGTAGCGCGCATCCACCTTCCAGCCCACCACGCGCGTCACAAAATCCACCATCGCCGTCGTCGTCGGTGCAATGATGCTGGCCAGCAGCGGATCGCTGGCGCGCTGCTCCGGCGCAAACGGGAACGGGTCGAACATCGTCACGTTCGAGTCATAGATGGAGCCAAGCTGACCCTGTTCGCGATGCACCTCGCGCAGATACGCCTCCGTCTCCAGACGTCCGCCCGAGTAGCGCACAAACTCCGGGTCCAGACCCGTCATCTGCGTTACCTTCGCAATCATCTTTTCCATCGCAGCTTTGTCGGAGTAGCCATGGATCAGCGTCGTTGCATACTCCCCCTCGGCGTAGGCAATCACCTCTGCCATCGCCTCGGGTGTCAGTTTCTTCTGTCGCTCCAGATTTGCTGCCGTAATCGCCGGCAGGGTCACCATCCAGGGAATCGGCGAAAGGTCGCCATTTTGCTCGATGGTCGGGTTCAGATACGGCGAAACCAGAACCACGCCATTCATCGCCACGCCAAGTTGCGATTGCAGATAATACGTGATGCGCGGTCCGCGAAATCCGCCATAGCTTTCGCCAATCAGGTATTTCCGCGAAGGCAGACGGTCATATTTCACCAGCCAGTCATAGACGATGCGCGAAAGATACTCGATATCCGGCTCGGTGGAGTAGAACATCTTTTTCGTCTCTGCCTCGGAGACCATCGAACGACTGAAGCCCGTTCCAATCGGATCGATGAAGACCAGATCGGTGAAGTCCAGCCACGTGCCGGGATTGTCGCTCAGTGTTGTCGGGTCGGACGGGCTGTCGCCCTGATTGCCGATGTTGAGATGCTTCGGCCCGATCGCGCCAAAATTCAGATAGACGCTCGATGCGCCCGGCCCGCCGTTGAAGGCAAAGGTCACGGGTCGGTCCTTGCCGGCAACGGTGTAGGAGGTCACCACCACCTGGCCGGTTTCTTTGCCATCCTTGTCATAGACCGGAAACGGCTCCACGGTCACGGTATAGTGCAGCGTCTTTCCGTTCAGTTCAATCGATTGGTCCACATGCGCGGCAGGCGGAAGCGGCGGCAGGGTGTTCTTTGCTGCTTTGTCCGTGGACTTGTCCAAAGCGGCTTTGTTCGCGCTTGCAGGCTTATCGGCCTGAGGCTGTGCTGCCAGAGCTGCGGAAAGCGTGATGCTGCAAAGTCCAAGACACAGCGCTGCGAAGTTTCGGCGTGCACGTACGGAGCGGGAAGGGATTCCGGAGGCTGAAAAATTCATGCCCTTACCATACAAGGTTCAGGCTCGGTTTGTGCAGACGGAGAAACGCTTATTCTCGCCGCCGAGGTTGGGATCGTGGCGAGGGGTGGTTTATTCTGGCGTTTACGCATGATGAACCAGCAAACCGACAATCAAAGCGAAAATCTCGCTACCCCAGGCTTCGAGATGCCGGATTTTGCAGCGCTGGAAGCCGAAGCACGCAATGGCGCCGCGCAGCTCACCACGCCAGAGGCGGTAGAAAACTTCCGTCTGGAGTGGCTCGGGCGCAAGCAGGGCCGTCTCAAGCTGCTCTCTGAGGCATGGCTCCAACGCGCACCTGCCGAACAAAAAAAACTTCTTGGCCAGCGCTTCAACGCGCTCAAGACCCTCGTTGACTCCCTGCTGGAAGAGGCCACTTCGCGCAGTCGCAACTCCGGCTGGAGCGATGAAGCTCTTCGCGCCGAGCAACTCGACGTTACGCTTTCCGGGACAAGGCAGCTTGTCGGTGCTGAACATCCCATAACGCGCACCATGAATGAACTGATCGCGATCTTTGCCGGACTCGGTTATTCGGTCGGCGTAGGGCCAGAGGTCGAAACGGATTATTACAACTTCGAGAGCATGAACTTTCCGCCGGGGCATCCGGCGCGCGACACCCAGGACACGCTGGTGATTGCCAGGCAGGAACGACGTAGCCAGCGCGACCGGCTGCTGTTGCGGACGCATACCTCGCCGGTGCAGATGCGGACGATGGAGCGCGAGGCTCCGCCGCTGCGGATCGTGATTCCGGGCAAAGTGCATCGCAATGACGCGGCGGACGCGACGCATTCGCCGGTCTTTCACCAGGTGGAAGGGTTGTGCGTGGACACCAACATCACCTTCAGCGACCTGAAGGGGACGCTCGATTACGCGATGAAGGCGCTCTTCGGAGCGAGCGTAAAGACCCGTTTCTTTCCTTCATTTTTTCCCTTTACCGAACCCAGCGCCGATGTGCAGATTTCCTGCATCTTCTGCGCCGGCAAAGGCTGCCGGAGATGCAAGCAGTCGGGTTGGATCGAGCTGCTGGGCTGCGGGATGGTGGACCCGGCGGTGTTTGCATTTGCTGCGGATCGACAGCCCGGTTATGACCCGCGGAAGATCAGCGGATTTGCTTTTGGGATGGGCGTGGAGCGCATCGCGATGATGAAGTACGGAGTGAGCGAGATCGGGCACTTTTATTCGGGCGATATGCGCTTTCTGGAACAGTTTGTATGAAGATACTCACAACATGGCTTCGTGCGCTGCTTCCGGAACTGACGGTCAATGACGCCCAACTGGGCGAAGACCTGACGCTGCGCGGCATTGCAGTGGAGGGCATTCACGGCCTCGGCGAGGGCAACGGCTCGCTGTTCGAGATGGACATTACCACCAACCGCGTGGATGCGATGAACCACTACGGGGTGGCGCGCGAGGCGGCAACGATCTATGGGTTGACCCTGCTTCCCGGGGCCGCGCCGCTGCCTGTTGCGCGGCCAACGAACACTCCATTTCTCGTGAGCATTGAAGCGGAGGACGCCTGTGGACGATTTACCGGGCAGGTGCTGCGGGATGTGAAGATTCAGCCGACGGCCGCCGTCAGTGGCCCGATCAGCGGCTTTGCAGCGCGCATGTTTACGCTGCTCGAACAGAAGCAGATTTCGAATGCAGTGGATGCGTCGAACTTCGCCTGGCTGGCCATGGGCCATCCCACGCATGCCTTTGACCTGGACAGAATCGAAGGCGGCATCGTCGTCCGCCGGGCGCGCAAAGGCGAAACACTGAAGACGCTCGATGGCGTCGAGCGCACTCTGGATCCGGAAGACCTGATTGTGGCTGACCACGCTCGACCGCTGGCCCTTGCTGGCGTGATGGGCGGCTGGGAGACGATGATTACCCCGGCCACCAGCAACGTTCTGGTGGAGGCAGCGTGGTTCGACCCGGTCGCCGTGCGAAGAACGGCGCGAAGGCACGGTCTGCATACGGACGCCTCGCATCGTTTCGAGCGCGGCGCAGACTTCAACGCGGCGCCACTGGCTTCGGCGATTGTGTCGGCTTTTCTGCTCGAAAATGGCGGTTATCGTGATGGCGATTTGGTCGATGTCCAGATTCCGGCTCTTGCGGCGCGTACGGCGCAGCGCCCGCCCATCGCGCTTGCCCTCAGCGAAGTGCATCGACTGCTGGGCAAGACGGTGGAGCCGGAGGGCATCACCGCGACGACGGTGGAGTCGGTGCTGAGCGGCCTGGGCTGCAAACTTGAGCAAGCTGGCGACGACGCGTGGCACGTAACACTGCCCAGTTGGCGTCTTGATCTCGACCGCGAGATCGACCTGATCGAAGAGGTCGCGCGGGTTTACGGTTACAACCGGTTTGCCAACACGCTGCCCACCTTTGCCGGAGTGGTCAAGGCATTACCCCACGGTGCAAGCGAGGCAGCCGTGCGCTGGACTCTGCGTGCGGCAGGACTGCATGAAGCGATCGGAAGCACCTTCTGCTCGGCTGGCGATGCGACTTTGTGCGAGCCGCAGCCGGGCATCTCCGTTCCGCTAGGCAATCCGCTGAGTGAAGAAGCTGGAGTGATGCGTCCATCGCTGATTCCCGGAATGTTGACGATGATCGCTGCGAATCTTCATCGCGACGTAGCCGATATCCGCCTCTTCGAGCTGGGCACTGTTTTCAGTGGATCGACCGAACACGTGAAAGAGCGTTCCGCTCTCGCCCTCGGACTGGCCGGAGCTGCCGCCACCGAAGGCGTTTTTGCGCTCCGCCGTGAACTGGACTTCTTTGACCTGAAAGGCATCGTTGAGCAGGTTGTCGAATCTTTCGCAGCCCGGAACGTTTACTTTGATCAGTTCCCCCCGGAGTATAGACTTACGCCTGCCTGGCTCCATCCCTGGCGTGCGGCGCGGCTAACTGTCGATGGGCAGGTTGCCGGATGGCTCGGCGAGTTGCATCCGCGTCTGGCTGCTGCGCGCAAGTTGAAGTCGCGCGTTCTCGTGGCTGAGGTCTATCTGGATCGTCTTCTTGCGCTGCCTCTTCGCAAACCGGCGATCCGCGAAATTTCTCGTTTCCAGCCGGTTCGCCGCGATTTTTCTCTGCTGTTGCCGCAGCGTGTAAGCTGGGCCGCGCTTGATCGTGCGTTGTCGGAACTGGGCATCCCGGAGATGATCGACTGGCGCGCGCGTGAGGTACTTCGCGCTGGCCCCGGCATGCCTGAGGGATATTGCGCTTTACTGCTTGGAGCCACCTTCCAGGCCGCCGATCGTACCCTTCGCGAAGACGAGTTGCAGGGCTTTGCTGCACGCGTTCTCACCGCAGTAGAGGCCTTGGGCGGCAAACTGCGCAGCGATCCAACAAGTGCTGCGACAGGTATCACCAACCACGACCAGGACACACCGCACCAGGCCTGAAGCTGGCCGCTCACGGAGAAGAAGAGTATGCTGCTGAACATGGATGATCCAGATCATGAAATTCCTTCCGACAACGATGACTTCGCCGCGTTGGAAGAGCGCGTCCTGCGCGCCGTCGAGACGGTCAAAGCGGAGCGCGCTGCTCGTCTTGCCGCAGAGGCTCGTACTGCCGCGCTTCATGCCGAGTTTGCAGCCTCTGCTCCGCGCATCGAGCTTCAAAATCAGGAGCTGACGGTTTTACATGAAGAGGTTGCCACGCTTCGCGCGGAGCGTATCAAAGTACGCGAGCGTGTCGAGCGAATGCTTAGCCAGCTGGACGCAATTGAATCAACCATGCAGCCTCAGATACGCATCCCAGGTCCGATGGAGGCTTAATCCATGACAGCCGAACGCCAGGACGGTCAGGAATTCATCTCTGTTGAAATCTATGACCAGCAGTATCATCTTGCCGGAACTGATCTGGAGCGGGTCCGCCGCCTGGCTGCGCGCGTCGATGAGCAGATGCGCGCCGTCTCAGCCCAGGGCCGCACGGTGGATTCTCTCCGTGTTGCCGTTCTCGCCGCGCTCAATCTGGCCGATGCGCTCACGCGCGCTGAAGAGCATCTCGCTCAGGTCGGCATCTCGGCCTCCGCGCAGTCACCAGACGACATGCGTGAGCGTGCGCGCCGTCTCAGTGGCATTCTCGACCGGGTTCTCGATTCAGCCTCCGGCTTTTAGGGGTTTTCAGCGTGGATTGCGCAATTCCGGCGAGCCGCAAAATGACTCAAACCACCGGCTGATATACACCTGCGCATGAGCTTCCCCGCAGAAATGCAATGCACGTGGCTGGTCCGCCTCTTCAGTTGCCCATTTGCATACCTGCAGCCGCGCATCCGAGCAGTGAACCACATACCAGCGGCTCGGTGCCGAGCTTTCTGTTTCGCAGATTTCACACTTGTAGATCGTCCCGATCAAGGCATTCCCCCCATTGCATGTGCGCAGCACATTTGTCTGTACGCGGTAAGCTTCAAACCGATTGTACCGTTCGATAACGCTGCATGGCCTGTTCCATATCAACATGCATTTTGGCCCCAGCTTGCCAATCTCAACGCAATGCCCTAGCATCCATTCAGAGACCGGCCTGCAAAGCAGGTAGGAAGATACCTGCTGGTTGAACCAACATTCAACGAACAGGGACTCGACTCGAACAATCGGTTCTGTGTGCCGTGCCCGCCAGTCCGGGATGCCTAATGAACCGCGGGGAGTCCCACCGTCTTAGGACGGGTTCACCAGCACATTGACCTACGGCCCAGTGGGTCGGTTTTCTCACTTTTTTCGGCGGCGCAGCGGGGGCCGAGCGCAGGATGCATCCGGTACTCATTCAGATTGGCTCGCTGCTCATTCCCAGCTACGGCGCCTTCGCCGCTCTTGGCGTGCTCGCCGCTCTCGCTCTTGCTCAATTCACATCTCCGCGTGTTGGTATCGACTCGCGCCACGTGTGGAACGCGCTTGCGCTTGCAGTATTTTCTGCGCTGGTCGCCGAGCGCGGTCTGCTCATCGCGCTCAACCTCGCCAATCTCCGCCAGCATCCTGATTGGCTGCTGGCGCTTGCCCTGGTCCATCATCCACTTTTGAGCGGTGTTGGGGCATCGGTTGCCGTTCTCGCTGTCGTTGGCTATGTGCGCTGGGCACATCTGCCTTTCCGCAGCTTCGCGGATGCTCTTGCTGCGCCTGTTGCCATCGGGCTTGCATTCGAGCAGATCGGCTGCTTGCTTGTCGGCAGTGACTTCGGTCGTGAAACGGTTTCGGGCACCTGGGGCGCAATCACCTATACCAGCCCGCTTGCAGCGCGTTGGAGCGGCACGCCGCTTGGCATCCCACTTGTTCCCGCGCAGGCATACGCTGCCCTTGGCGCAGCTCTTGTCGCCCTCCTGTGCGGACTCTGGTTGCACCGGTGTCACCGCCAGCCGGGCGAGGTGGCTGGTCTTGGATTCCTCTCCTTCGGTGTCGTTCTTTTTCTCTCCGAATGTCTGCGTGATTGGGAGGGCCGCGGCGTCCTCCATTTCGCACGTTTTGGCGCCGTCATCGACGCTCCACAGCTTGCCGCGTTCGCTCTGGTCCTGGGCGGCGCAACTCTGCTCGCCGACTGGAGGAGCGACCATGCCTGAATCCAAAACCAAAGAGCTTGCCACTGCCATACCCGACGAAGCCGCTCGGCAGCTTTTCTCCGTCCCGGTCGAATCCGCAGGCTGGCGACTGGATCAGTTTGTCGCCAGCGTTCTTCCCGACGTCAGCCGTTCTCGCGTGCAGGAGTTGATCGGCGCGGGACGCATCACCCGCGACGGCCACATCGCTCGGGCTTCCTTCAAACTGCGTGGTGGCGAGTCCATCGTCGTTGCCGGGGAGCCGCGCCGCGCCGAGGTCGAAACGCGCGCCGAGGCCATTCCGATCCAGATCGTATTTCAGGATGAGTGGCTCGCCGTGGTCAACAAACCTGCGGGCATGATGGTCCACGCCGGCGCCGGCGCCAGCGATCAGGCTCGAAGCGGCGGCACACTCGTCAACGCACTGCTCCATCGCTTCGGCGAGCTTTCTTCCGTCGGCGGCGCGCTCCGTCCCGGCATTGTTCACCGCCTCGACAAGGAAACCAGCGGCCTCATCGTCATCGCGAAAAACGACCAGGCCCATCAAGCGCTTGCGGCCGTCTTTGCCGAGCGCAGGATGACCAAAACCTACATCGCGCTCGTCGAAGGAGCTGTCCAGCAGGATGCAGGCACCATCGATCTCGCCATTCGCCGCGACGCCGTCAAACGCACGCGCATGTCCACCCAGCCAGGCGAAGGTGCGCGCGATGCGGTCACGCACTTTCGCGTCTCCGAGCGCATCGACTCGCCGTTTGGCCGTTTCACTCTGCTGCGTCTCCGCATCGAAACCGGACGCACCCACCAGATCCGCGTCCACATGGCCGCTCTTCGCCATCCTGTCGTCGGCGACACGCTCTATGGCGCAGCCGCTACGTTACATGCGCAGACACGCATCGGAGCCGTCAAAAGTAAGCGTGAAACGCTCCGTCTCGGCAGAAACTTTCTTCATGCCGCTGAGTTGGAGTTTGATCATCCCATGACCGACGATCATCTGGTCTTCAGCGCGCCTCTGCCCGCGGAACTCGTTGCTTTCCGCAGCCAGCTTCTGCCACACGCCACGGAGTCGGCCACCACACTCACCCCATCCAGCAGGAGATCGCTCTGATGAAGGCTATTCAAATTCACTCTACCGGCGACTTTGACGTTCTTCAACTCGTCGATCTGCCTACGCCCGTCCCCGCGCCCGGCCAGGTGCTCATTCAGGTCGCCGCCATCGGCGTCAACTACATCGAGAACTACTTCCGCGATGGCCGTTACCCCGCGAAACTCCCGCTCACGTTGGGCATGGAGGCTTCTGGTACTGTCGCCGCGCTGGGAGATGGAGTTGCGGGCTTCAACATCGGGGATCGCGTCGTTTCCGCTGCCGTTCAGGGTGCTTATGCTGAATTCGCGCTCGTTCCCGCAGGACAGCTCATTCATGTTCCCGCCGGTCTCGATCTTGCTCAGGCCGCGGCCGCATTTCTTCAGGGACTCACCGCGCATTACCTCGCCTACTCCACCTTCCCGCTCAAGCGTGGCGATACCGCGCTCATCCACGCCGCAGCCGGCGGGGTCGGCCTGCTGCTCACCCAGCTTGCTCGGCGCATGGGCGCGCGCGTCCTTGCCACTGTTTCCACGCCGGAAAAAGCTGCGCTCGCCTGCGCCGCTGGTGCCGATGAAGTCATCCTCTACACAGAGGCCGATTTCGTTGCCGAAACTCGTCGCCTCACCGACGGTCGCGGTGTTGACGTCGTCTATGATTCGGTTGGGAAAACCACTTTTGCCGGTAGCCTTGACTGCCTCCGTCCGCGCGGCCTGCTTGCGCTCTTCGGTGCATCCAGCGGAGCTGTCCCGCCCTTCGATCCCATCCTGCTCAACACCAAAGGCTCGCTCTACGTCACTCGTCCAACCCTTGCTCACTACGTACAGACGCGCGCTGAACTCGAATCTCGCGCTGCCGATGTCCTCGGTTGGGTCGCGGACGGCTCGCTCAACCTGCGCATGGAACACACCTACACACTGGCCGACGCTCGCCAGGCGCTCATGGACATCGCCGCCCGCCGTACTACGGGCAAACTCCTGCTCACCCCCTGACGCCACCCGGGGACGCAATCCTTGATTGTGCAGGTGTTCTTGTTTTTCTTGTTGTCATTCCCGCAGGGAATCTGCTTTTTTTCGGTCGTTTCCCACCACCGCACAACCGCGACGACCGGGAGCGCGGACGCTCCATGCAATGGTTAAAACTTGAACCGATACCGCATCTCCCCATATACCATCCGCGGATCGTCGAAGTGAAATCCACCAATTGTCACCGAGTTATCCAACAGCACGCGATGGTTCGTCACGTTCACCACTGTGGCCGAGGCGCGCCAGTTCTCGCCGAAGCTCTTTCCACCGGAGATGTCAAAGGTCGTATGTGCCGGCAGATAGTTCGCGTTGTACGGCCCTTCATCGGCTCCAGCCAGACCGTTATGCAATCCCGATCCGTATTCAACATTGGACGAAAACCACGACCTCCTCGGCAACTGCCAGGTAAAGCCGGAATTCAGCGTATCCCTCTGGTCGTGGTCCACTGGCACATACGCCGGGCCAATGTTGCATGAAGGATCCGTGGGAATCGAGCACGTAAATCCACCTACAATGGTCCCGCGCTCCTCGGCAATCTGGTTTGAATACGTCAGATAAAACTGTCCCCGGCGCGCCACCTGCGGCGAGTGCAGCGTCAGCTCCCAGCCGCGAATCAGCGCACCATCGACGGAAATCGGAAAATAGATATTCGACTCGCCCACATTCGAGTGATCCAGAAAGTTATTCACACGCGTTGTGAAGTTATCGATATCCAGCAACCATCCCCGCTCCGGAATCTCGATTCCAAACTGATGTTCTTCGTCGCGCTCGGACTTGATTGGCACAAACGTATTTTCACCCTTCTGCTGCGTCACATCATTCAACAACCCGCTTGAAACGGTCTCCACCGGAGCGGGCTGAAAATAGTGTCCGTAAAATCCACGCAGGATCCAATTCAACCGCGGCACGCGCACCGTCGCGCCAATCCGCGGATAATTCGCCTCCTCGTTCAGCAGGCTGCGAAAGATGGAGAATCGCATGCCGCCCAGCAGGGTCACCCACTGGTTCACGCGCCAGTGGTCCTCGATGTAGAACTCTACCAGCCCGGCATCCGTTGCCGCTGTCTGGTTCGGAACGCTCGTTCCCACCCCGTCATTCACCTGCAAACCAAACAGATCATTCTCCGCCTGATAGAAGCTGTATATTCCACCGGACACGCTGTTGCGCGGCAACTCCGCATGCACATCCGCCTGCGCGCCCGCATAATCCGATCGCTGATGCCACGTCGTCGCCACTGGCACATCCGTCGCCAGCGAATTGTAGTTCGCCTCATTCAGGTGATAAAACGGCGCCACCTGATACTCCAGCTTCGTGCTCGCCGTATGCACCCAGTTGGCAATCGCGAACGCATCCCGCTCTCGCTGCGCATCCCGCAGACCATAGGACGCATAGTAGCCCGATGTCGCCTCATAATCCGTGCTGCTCGGGTCATATGGAATATCGAAATAGTCCTGCCGGTATTGCCCAACCATCCTTAACTGATCTTTTTCCGTCTGGTTGCGAATCAAGGATGCAAAGACGCTCTCCGAGTTCGTGCTGTCGTGGTAGATCGCCGCCACCGGCGTCTGTAATCCATAGTTCGCACGCGTTCCCGTCACACTCGTGTACCACGCTGTCCGCCCCGTATGATTGCCCAGCGAAATCTGCGTCTCTGCCTCGCCCAGATTTCCGCCGATCACGCGCACATCGCCTTGTCGATCACGTTCAAATCCGTTGCGCGGCAGCACGTCGAAGACTCCATAGGTCCGGTCGCCCAGGTCTGCCGAGTAACTCCCTCGATCCACCTCCAGTTGCTCAATGTCTCCCGGATCGATCTGCGGCCCAACATTCGAGGCAATCTTGGTATTCGGAATCGCTACCCCATCCAGCATCCACGTCGTCTGGTGCCCGCCGCGCACGTGCAGCATGTTGTGCGCCATCAGCGCACCCGGCACATAGTCGGTAATCATGGCTACGCCCAGCGTCCGGTCAGCTCCTGGAGTCTCGGCAATCTGCTCCCGGCTCACCGTTGTCGTCGGCGTCACCGTATCGCCTTGCGTCGCCTGCACCGTCACCGTCTGCTGCTCCGCTGCCACGCTCAGCGGCAGGTGCAGCACAGCCCGTACGCCAGCCTCCACCGTTATCGTCGTCGCAAGCTGAGCAAATCCGGCAGCCGTCACCTGCACACGATAGCTCCCGATCGGAACCCTCGTCAGATCAAATTCCCCTCGCTCATCCGTCATCGCGTGAATGGTCAGTTCGGAGCTGACCGCGTGCAACTCCACCTGCGCACCAGCCACAGGAAAATGCTGTGGATCATGCACCACCCCATGCACTGCCGCCAGGTCTGTCCCCCATGCAGCCAGACCGCCCAGCACCAGACACCACGCCAGGAACAGCACGGCCGCGTACACACATTTGCTGCGCATTTTCAAAAGCCTCCGGGAAGTGCAAGCCGCAACGCACGCGCGCATATATGGCGACATGTTCCCCACGGTTTTCCCTCTTGATTGTTTTTCAGGAAAGATCAGCAAGCCGCGCATTCACACGAGGCTCGCACCTGCGTCTTCAGGCCGTCTTCGGTGGTCCGCGATCTCGCCAGAGCCTGCGCTCTGTCGATTGTGCTGCGAGCCGCCGCCCCACGCTCAGATTGCACTGGCGCTGCGCATGCGCTTCCAGCATCGTTCCGTCCGCCATCCAGGCAGTCGTCGATGTTCCTGCGCGTGCTGCGCCTTCCGGGCAGCAGTTGCACACGGCATGAATGCTGGCATCTTGCGTGTCGCTCATGCCAGCCATGCCGCCCATCGCTATCATGGGACACTTGTGCCTGCTATGATGGCGGCAACAGGCTGGCAACAGAGCATCCGGAGTGGAATGACTGCTCCACGCAGCCACCATCTCACCCAGCGCAGAGGCATCCGTACCGGTCGCCAGCAGCACAGCCAGGATGAGTGCAACTCCAGTCTGTCGAAGCCATTTCATCTTCTTCGAGTTATATCTTGTCTCCACATCTGGCACAAACCATTCCGCGGGTCTGTCTGCCTTTTCCACTTCGCCCGCCCGCGACCATCGAGAGCACCGCTAGTGTTCGTGGCGGACAAAGCCCGCGGCTGCTGCATGCAATGCCTTTCTTTTTTGCCTTCCAGCAGGGAATCTGCCGTTCATTCTCGGCCGCCACATCTGTTCCCCGCGACCATCGGGAGCACAGCCAGTGTTCGTGGCGGGCAAAGCCCGCGGCTGCTGCATGCAATGCCATTTATCATGGAGGGAATCTTTTTATATCGAGGGATTCCATCGTGGTTTCATCGTCAGCTTCGCCGCAGTCTTCTCCATTGCGCATTGGACTCATCGGCTTCGGCACCGTCGGAAGCTCTGTTGCGCGCATCCTTGCCGAGTCCGCGCCCGCTGGTCTTGCGCTCACCATGATCGCCAACCGCAACGTCGCTCGCAAGCGGGCTGACTGGGTTTCGCCATCGGTTGTGTGGACCGAGCGTGTCGAAGACCTGCTCTTGCCTGAGTCTCCGGTCGATATTCTTGTCGAACTGGTCGGCGGTTTTGACCCTGCCGGTGAATGGGTTCGCCGCGCGCTTAGCGTCGGCAAAAGTGTTGTCACCGCGAACAAAAAACTCATCGCCTACCAAGGTCCGGAGCTGGAGTCGCTGGCCCGGCAGTACGGATGTCATCTGCTCTTTGGCGCTGCCGTCGCCGGCGGCATCCCCGTCATTCCCGGCATCGAGCACGGTCTCTCCGGAGACCGCATCACGCGCGTCGAGGGCATTCTCAACGGCACCTGCAACTTCATCCTATCGGCGATGGAATCCGGCTCCGAATACGCCACCGTCCTGGCCGACGCACAGCAACGCGGCTACGCCGAGGCAGACCCAACCGAGGATGTGGGCGGCTTTGACGCGCGCGCCAAGCTCGCCATCCTCATGCGCCTGGCCATGCGCGTCCACGTTGCGCCCGAAGAGATTGACGCGCGTCCCATCACGGCTGTCTCCGCCGTCGATTTCGCCTACGCAGCAGAACTCGACGCCACCATCCGTCAGATCGCTCGGGCCGAAGATACGCAGGAAGGACTGGCCGCCGTCGTCAGCCCCATGCTCATTCCGCGACGCTCCCCGCTGGCCTGGTCAACTGGCACAGAGAACATGGTCGTTACCACGGGCGCTCATGGCGGCGAAGTTGTCTTCTCCGGCCACGGCGCTGGGGGTCATCCCACCGCCGTTGCAGTTGTCAGTGATCTCGTCAATCTCGCGCACGGCCTGGGTCGCGCCCCCGTAGCCTTCCGTGCCGCGCACGTCAACGTCGAGCCGGAGGTGCCGCACTACATCCGCTTCCTCGTTCGTGATCGCCCCGGCATCGTCGCCGCCATCGCCGGCTCACTCGCGGCGGAAAATATCAACCTCAACGCCATCCTGCAAAAACCCGGCTGCTGCGCCGATCGTTTGCCCTTCGTCGTCACCGTTGAGCCGTGCCGCGCCTCTGCGCTGCGCCGCGCTCTGGCTGCCATTGCTCAGATGGATTTTGTGCTTGCTCCACCGCTCGACATGCAGATCCTGCACAAATAACCCCGCGCCGTTTT
>JAJZHE010000121.1 GCA_021804655.1 Acidobacteriota bacterium | reverse complement strand
ATACAGTTTGCCACCGACGACCGCGTGGGGACGGCGGTGCTGGAGACGATCTTTCCTGGACTGGGAACGGGGTTGATGGCGGCGGCGATATTGATCTCCGGGTTTGGCTGCGCCAATGGGATGACGCTGGCCGGGGCGCGCGTCTACTATGCGATGAGCCGAGACGGATTGTTTTTCCGCGCCGTGGGGCGGCTGCATCCGAAGTATCGAACGCCGGTGGCCGCGCTGGCCGTGCAGGCGGCGTGGACGGTGTTGCTGTGCGTCTCCGGATCGTTTGGGCAACTGCTGGATTATGTGATCTTCGCGGTGCTGGTGTTTTACATTTTGACGATCGTCGGGCTGATGGTGCTGCGGGTGAAGCGCCCGCATGCCGTCCGACCCTATCGCGCGCTTGGATATCCGATGCTGCCGCTGATTTATATCGCGATGGCGGGATGGATATGTATCGTATTATTGCGGTACAAGCCACAGTACACATGGCCGGGGCTGGGGATCGTGCTTCTGGGGATTCCGGTGTATTTCCTGTGGACACGAGGTCGCATCCACACCCACCCAATCAAGCTGTAAACCGCTGCAAAACTTTCCAGGAGGGATTGGCTCATCTATGCCAAATCTGTTGAAGATCAAGCCGCTGGCGATGCTGCACGACGAGTCGCAGGAAGAAGGCGAACACACGCTGAAGCGATCGCTGGGCGCGCTGAACCTGATTACGCTGGGCATTGGTGCGATTATCGGCGCAGGCATCTTTGTGCTGACCGGTCAGGCGGCGGCGCGGCACGCCGGACCTGCCGTGGCGCTGAGCTTCATTCTGGCCGGCATCACATGCGCATTTGCCGGGCTGTGCTACGCGGAGTTTGCCTCGATCATTCCGATTGCCGGATCGGCGTATACCTACGGCTACGCGACGCTGGGCGAGTTTGTGGCCTGGATCATCGGCTGGGATCTGGTGCTGGAGTATGCCTTTGGCGCGGCGACGGTGGCCTCGGGCTGGGCAGGATATTTCAACAGCTTTCTGCAGCAGTTGCACATCTATCTGCCGCCGCAACTGACGGCGACGACGGGCACGGTGCTGGTGTTCTATCAGGAGAAGTGGACGCCGCTGATGTCTCTGCCGCCGGGGGTGAGCGATGCGGGGCTGCCGCATGTGACGGGGCTATTCAATCTGGTGGCGATGCTGGCGATTCTGGTGGTGACGGCGATCCTGGTGGTGGGGATTCAGGAGTCGGCCAACCTGAACACAGCGATTGTGTTTGTGAAGCTGGGGATCGTGGCGATCTTCCTGGTGCTGGGCATCTATTTTCTGGTGCGTCATCCACACCTGGCCTTCCAGAACTGGCATCCGTTCATTCCGCCGCGCGACGCCAACGGGAACTTTGGCGTGATGGGCATTGCCGCCGGCGCTGCGTCGATCTTCTTTGCCTATATCGGGTTTGACGCGGTTTCGACGGCGGCGCAGGAGGCGAAGAATCCGCAGCGCGATATGCCGATCGGCATTCTTGGCTCGCTGGTCTTCTGCACTCTGCTGTACATCGTGGTTTCGACGGTGCTGACGGGGCTGGTGAACTATCGCGCGCTGAATGTGGCCGATCCGGTGGCGCTGGGCATTGACGCGACGGGCGTAAGCTGGGGTTCGCTGCTGGTGAAGATTGGCGCGATCTTTGGGCTGGGCACGGTGATGCTGGTGATGCTGCTGGGCCAGTCGCGCGTCTTCTTCTCGATGTCGCGGGATGGGCTGCTGCCGAAGTGGGCCTCGGAGATTCATCCGAAGTTTCGCACGCCCTGGAAATCGACGATCATCGTGGGATTGATTGTCGCGGTGATGCCGGCGTTTCTGCCCATCGACCGGCTGAGCGAACTGGTGAACATCGGCACGCTGCTGGCGTTCATGATTGTCTGCGCGGGCGTGTGGATTCTGCGTGTGCGGCATCCTGATCTGCATCGACCGTTCAAGACGCCGCTGGTGCCGCTGGTGCCGCTGCTGGGCATCGGCTCGGCGTTCTTCCTGATGGTGCAACTGCCGCGAATCACGTGGATGGTGATGATCGGGTGGCTGCTGGTGGGGCTGGTGATCTACTTCGCCTATTCGATTCGCCACAGCAAGGTGCAGGCGCTGCCGTAAGCGTCGGGGCTACATCCGTTGACAACAAGGCCGCTGAGCGAGTGCTCCAGCGGCCTTTTATTCTTAAGTTTTTTCAGTCGGCTTGAGTAAGCCAGGCGCGGGTGTCCAGCATGGTGCGCTGATCGAGCGCCCAGATGCGGTCGGTCATCTGGTGCGCGGGGCGGCCTTGTCTGGCGGCCTTCTGGAATTCGCTGGCGACGGTCTGCATCTTCGCGTCCATGTCGTCGAGGAAGTTGAGCATGAGCGCTTCGGGAATCATGGGCAGTTTGGGTGAGCCGAACTCCAGGCGTCCGTGGTGCGAGAGGATCAAGTGCAGGACGACGGTGCGCAGGCGCGGCGGAAAATCCGGAAGCGCATCGATAGCGCGCTCGACCATGCTGACGCCGATGGGAATGTGGCCGAGAAGCTGGCCTTCGATGGTGTAGTCAAAACCCGTCTGCCAGCTCAGCTCGTGAATCTTGCCGAGGTCGTGGAGCAGGATGCCGGTGAGCACCAGGTCCGGCATAAGGATGGGATAGTGCGGCAGCACGCGCTGCGCCAGCCCGAGCAGGCTGACGACGTGCTCCAGCAGGCCGCCGAGCCAGGCATGGTGCAACTGGCGCGCGGCTGGAGCCTGCTGATAGGCGGCGCGTATGATGGGATCGTCGAGCAGAAGATGAAGCAGCCGGCGGAGATGTGGATCATGCAGGCTGTCCACGATGGCAAGCAGCGTCTGCCACATGGCGGCGACATCCTGCGTGGTGGAGGGCAGCAGTTCGCTGCGCTCGAATTCCTGCTCGGTGGCGAGGCGCAGCATCTCGATCTTGAGTTGGAGCGCGCCCTCAAAGCGCGCAACGCTGCCGCGTACCTTGAGCACATCGCCGCGTTCAAAAGGAGCGGAGACGCGCGGATCGGAGGGGTCCCAGATGCGAGACTCGATCTGGCCGGTGGAGTCACCCAGAGTCAGGCTCAGGTAAGGCTTGCCGGTTTTGGTGGTGCGCTGCTGGCGGCTGAGGACGAGGAAGATGCCGTCGAAGAGCTGATTCTCCGGTTGCCCGGCCAGATCGGCGATTGAGAGTCCCTTCATCGGATCACCCCCGCAAAAAGTGTCGCAGGAAACTGGCCAAAGGCCAAAGGGAAAAGCGCGGGTTCCGGCTTACAAAAAGCGCAAGACCCGCGCGAAGCTACTGAGGCGTGCCGGCTGCCGGCGCGCTGGAAGCAGGCGCCGTGGACGTGGGAGTCACAGGAGAAGGTGCACCCTGCACCGAACCCGCAGGCGTGTATTGCAGGGGCTGCTTGGGCGCCTTGACCTCTTTGGTGTCCTGCATGCGCGTCTTCTTGCCGTTGGTCACTTCAGTCTTGATCTTGTGCTTCTTCTTTTTCTTCGGTGAAGTGTCCCCGTTCAGACCAAGCGGAGCAGACTGCAACTGCTGGTTGGCGACTTCGGTTGGGTCAGGCGGCGCAGGAGCAAAGGAGTCCGTCGAGTTGAAGATGGTCTTCTTCGACTTCTTGACCTTCTTTTCCGTCATGGCGCGATCGCTGAAGCGAGTTTTTTCTCTGGGCGCAGGAGCCTTCTCCAGCGGATTTGCGGGTTCGTCGGCGCTGGCGTTCTCGGCGACGGCACCGGCGTCCTCCGACTGAGTGGGCTTGGACGAAGCAGGCAGAGTCTCCATTGGCGCCTGGCCGAATCGTATCTTTTCCTTCTTGCCGGAGCGCTGAACAAGGACTTTCTGCTTCTTCTGCTTCTTGTGCTTCTTGTTGCTGACGACAGCGGGCTGGGCATTGCCCGAGGCGCTGGGCTTGGAGGTATCGAGAGAAGCAGGGGTGAGTTGCAAGCCCTTTGCGTTGCTGCCCTTCTTGCGGAAGCCGCGGTCGGTTTCGCGATAGCGTGTGCGCTGCGCCTTGTGCTTTTTCTTGGGCGAAGGCGGCGTGTAGGCGCTGTAAATTGGCTTGGTTTCGCGCGGGCTGGCCGCAGTATCGGTGTAACCCGGGCGGATGTCGATGTATGCCTCTTCGCGCATCTGGGTCAGATATTGCCGAATCGCCGGCTGCATCTGGCTCATGTAATACGCCTGCTCGACCTGCTGCTCGACATCCTTGAACGGGGGAATGCCGCCGGGATTGTGCTCCAGCACCTTGAGGATGACGTAGCCTTGACGCGTACGGATCGGCTGAGTGAACTGGCCGGGCTTGAGGCTGAAGGTTGCGTCTTCCAGAACTTTGGCCAGGTTGCCACGCTCGAACTTGCCGAGGTCGCCACCCTGAGTCGCCGTGGGACCGTCGCTGCTGGCGCGCGCAATCTGATCGAAGTTGCCACCCGCCTTGAGCTTGGCTTCAATATCGTCCGCTTTGGCCCTGGCCAGCGCAAGCCGGGCCGAATCCGTCATCTGGGTGTTTTTGTCCGCGGCGGGAGGATTGGTGGAGACGAGAATCTCCGCCAGATGGACGCTCTCCGGTTGCGCGTACTCTTTCTGATGCTGAAGGAAATAGCGATAGGCTTCGCCGGGCGTGACGTTGACCTTGCGGCCAACCTCCTGGCGCATCACATCCTGGGTGATGATCTGGTTGCGCAGGTTAGCCTTGAAATCTTCAAACGAGACGCCCTGCTGCTGCGCTGCTTTTTCCAGGTCTTCCAGGCTGGCGAGGTTGTATTGCTTGCGAATTGCGTCGAGCTGCTTGACGAGTTCGGTTTCACCGGTGATGCCGAGTTCCTTGCCTTTGGAGATCCAAAGCTGCTGGTCGATGAGATTACGCAGCAGGTCTTTGTGATCGTCTTCCATCTGCTGCATGGTCTCGCCGCGCTGTCGCGCATCCTGATCCATCTCCTTGAGCGCGCGGTCATAGTCCGAACTGGTGATGACCTGATCGTTGACGCGAGCGATGATGTCTTCGACGACCGAGCCACCAAAGGGACTTTGCATGGCGGTGTTGCTTGTCGAAGTGGATGCGGTGGGATGGGTTTGGGCAAAGGCAAGCAGCGAAGCGCCACAGAAAGCGACGGCGACGGAGCAGACTCGGAGGGAACGTGCGGTGAAATTCAAGGGCATTCGTGGTCTCAATGAGGACGCTCGCCGAGGCAAACGGTCCATTGGCTCAATTGTAAATGCTGCACGCGAGAGAAGTGGCGCAAAGATCGATCTTCAATTGGACGTTCGATCGGACAAAAGGACAGCCACCGGATGCGACCCGGTGCAAGCAGTGAAGAGCGCGAAGACGCGTGGCAGACGCACCGGCAGAAGGCGCGTTCACGATGCTATACTCTGCCCAAAGGCCGCTGAGTGGAAGCCGCTTTAGGAAGCGCATGCCGCAGCCGCCGGGAGGTTCCGCGCCGCATGAGTTCCCGCGCCCGTCGCGCCACATTTTTCCTGATCACTTTTTTTTGTGTCTGCGCGCTGGCCGGTTCGGTGGTGCAAGGCAGAGTTGGCGCTCAATCGGCGACGGATCAGTCGCAGTTTCGCGACAACCTGAAGCAGTTCACGGACGTATATGCGCTGGTGGAGCAGAACTATGCGGAGCCAATCGCAGGCGACAAAGCGGATGAAGTGATCTTCGACGGCGCGATTCCGGCGATGCTGCATGTGCTTGATCCGCACTCGAATTTTTACGATCCGAAGGCGTATGCCAAGATGCGCGAAGACCAGCAGGGACGCTACTTTGGCGTGGGCATGCTGATCCAGCAGCAGCGGGACAAGATTTACGTGGTGACGCCGTATGAAGGTACGCCGAGCTACAAGGCAGGGATTCATCCCGGCGACATTATTGCCTCGATCGACGGCAAAAGCACGACGGGGATGAACTCCGAGCAGGTGTCGAAGCTGCTGAAAGGACCGAAAGGCACGCACGTGACGCTGACGACGGTGCGCTTCGGCAGCCCGCAGCCGCTGACGTTTGACCTGGTGCGGGATGAGATTCCGCATCCCTCGGTAGACCTGGCGTTTGAGATTCAGCCGGGCGTGGGATACATTCACCTGGCGAATTTTTCCTCCGAGACGGCAGGCAAGGAGGTGGATGATGCGGTGGACGGCTTCAGCGGCATGAAAGGTCTGGTGCTGGATCTGCGCGGCAATCCCGGCGGGCTGTTGAGCCAGGCGGTGGAGATCTGCGACCACCTGCTGAGCAAGGGACAGATCATCGTCTCGCAGCGGGGACGGGCGTATCCGGATCAGGTGTATACGGTGACACACGGCAATGGAGGAAAGCTGTATCCGATCGTGGTGCTGGTGAACCGCAACACGGCATCAGCGGCGGAGATCGTCTCCGGGGCGTTGCAGGACCATGATCGTGCGCTGATTGCGGGTGAGACGACCTTTGGCAAGGGACTGGTGCAGACGGTGTACAACATCTCCGATGCAACGGCGCTGGCGCTGACGACCTACCACTACTACACGCCATCGGGACGACTGATTCAGCGCGACTACAAAGGGGTTTCGCTCTACGACTACTACTATAACCACGCGAATGCGCTGCCGGCGGACAAGACGAATCGCGAGGTGAAGCTGACCGACGCCGGGCGCACGGTCTATGGCGGCGGCGGCATTACGCCGGATGTGAAGATCGAGACGCCGAAGGCGAACCACTTCACCGATGAACTGCTGATGCACGACGCGTTTTTCCACTACGCGCCGGAGTATGTGGCGCAGCATCCGGGTGCGACCAAGTTCGAGATGAACGATGCGGTTGTCGCGGACTTCAAGAAATATCTGACGACGGAAAAAATTCCGTGGACGGAGCAGGACTTTGCCGCGAATCTGGATTGGGTGAAGGCGAATGTGAAGGCGAAGATCGTGACCATCCTCTCTGGCCAGGCGCAGGGAATGCGCGTGGAAGCGGACTGGGATCCGATGATTCAGAAGGCGATCACGTATCTGCCGCAGGCGCAGACGCTGGTGGAGACGGCGCAGAAAGCGACCGCACAGAAGGCCGCTGCCCATCTGCACGCATCGAACTGAACGCACCGACCGACCAGCAGCAGGCTCGACGCAAATATGCTCTTACGAACGCATTTTCGGCTGGCGATGCGAACTCTTCTGTGCGCTACGCTTGCAGGCTGCACGCTGCTGGCGGGCGTGACGGCTGAGGCGCAAAACGCCGCCGCTGGACGAGCGGAAGCGGCACGACGCATCCCCGTGAAGGTGGTGGTGGTGGCGATGTTTGAGCCGGGCGCCGACACGGGCGACGCTCCGGGCGAGCTGCAAACATGGGTGGAACGCGACCATCTGGACCGGATCATTCCAGTGCCGGGTGCGTATCATGCAGCGCGCATGAATGACGCGGGCGAGTTGGCCATTGTGACCGGGCAGGGTACAGCGCATGCGGCGGCAACGATTATGGCGCTGGGACTGGATCCGGAGTTTGATTTCTCCCATGCCTACTGGCTGATTGCCGGGATTGCGGGCGCGACTCCGGAGCGGGCTTCGCTTGGCTCGGCAGTGTGGGCGCGATGGGTGGTGGATGGCGACCTGGGCTATGAGATTGACGCGCGGGAGATTCCACCAGGCTGGCCGACGGGGATGGTTCCGCTGGGGCGCGCGCGTCCGTATGAGAAGCCGGTGGAACCGATGGCGGGGCAGGTGTTTCACGTGAATGATGGGCTGGCGCGATGGGCGTATGAGCAGACGCGGGGAATCAGGCTGGCGGACTCAACCAAGCTGGCCGAGATTCGCAGCCACTTTGACGGCGCGATGGCGCAGAAACCGCCTGCAGTGCTGATGGGCGATGAGGTCTCTTCGGCGACCTATTGGCATGGCGACCGGATGGACGCGTGGGCCGCGGAGTGGATGCGCTATTACACGCACGGAGCAGGCACCTTTGTGACGACGGCGATGGAAGACAGCGGAACGCTGGAGTCGCTGCGCCAGCTTGCCGACAGCGGATGCGTGGACTGGAATCGCGTGATGGTGCTGCGGACGGTGAGCAACTACGATCGACCGCCGCGCGGCATGGATGCGGCAACGAGCCTTGGCTATCAGCATGTGAGCCGTTTTGGCGCATACCTGCCGTCGCTTGCGAGCGCGTATGCCGTGGGGCACGCGGTGGTGGAGAAGCTGCTGACGGGCTGGAGCGTCTATGGCAGGCAGACGCCGGAGGCCAAGGCGGAGAGTCAGTCGGCAGCGGGGCGATAGCGGCGGACAAGCGCGCAGTACGATTGCTGGCGCACGACGTGGAAGTAGTCGCTGGCGATGAGATAAAGGACACCGACAAGTTTGTAGAGCGTCTGCATCTGGTCGGCTCCGAGTTGGTCACTGAAGGGCAGCGGCGCAGCGCAGAAGACCATGGCCAGGACGATGAGCATGATGCGCACGATGCAGAGAACGAGATTGACCTCGGCGAGCTTGCTGGCCAGTTCCCTGCCCGCGCGCAGGCTCTGCGCCAGAGCATCCAGCAGACCGCGGCCTTCGCGGACGATGAGGATGGGCGCGAGGCGCAGCACCCAACTGACGGCGGCCCAGCCGGCATAGACGCCCAGCGAAATGAAGATGACCCAGATGAGATAACCGACGACGTTTGGCTCGACCGCTGTGCGCTCAATCATGGTGGAGGCGATGTGGGCAAGAACGGTATACCAGAAGGCCCAGGCGGCGAGCAGAGCGGCGGCCCAGATGGCCTGAAGAACGATGACGGAGGGAATGCGGCGGAGCCATCCGGAGTGCGCCTGCCCCATGCGCACAAAAAGCAGCGTACGGCCCATGCCGGAGGCGATGGCCCAGACAGGGACGGCAAGCGGCGCAATGCGC
>JAJZHE010000012.1 GCA_021804655.1 Acidobacteriota bacterium | reverse complement strand
CATCCGCAGACGCTCCGTCTCTATGAGCGCGAAGGATTGCTCAAGCCCTCGCGTACAGACGGCAACACCCGCCTGTACACCGAGGAGGACATCGAGCGGCTCGAATTCATCCTCAATCTGGCCCGCGACCTCGGCGTCAACATCGCCGGCATCGCCATCATCCTCCAGATGCGCGAGCGCATGGAAGAGATGAATCGCCAGATGCAGAGCTTCGTCGAATACGTGCGAACGGAGATGTTGTCGCACATCCAACAGGCATCCGGTCAGCATGCCACCGCCGCCATGGTCCCTTTACGTCGCTCCATCATCGTGCCACGCGAAGAGATCGTAACCAGCACCGAGAAGCCGCGTCGCAATTCCAGGAAAGTTTGAGCCAGTCTTGATCGCTGCGTCCATTCTCTTTGCGCTCGGCTGCTTCGGCCTGCTCACCTCCACGGTCTTCGCCGGCCTTGTCCTGGCGGGAGCGCGCCATCATCTGCGCTCCCGCGTTGCCCTGCCCACTGATTTCACCCCGACGCTCAGCCTGCTCAAGCCGCTGCACGGCGCTGAGCCGGAACTGGAAGACAATCTCGCGACCTTCTTCCAGCAGGATTATCCAAATTACGAAATTCTCTTCTGCGCGCGCACCGATGACGACGAAGGACTGACCATCGCGCGTCGCGTCGCCGCGCGTTTCCCCCATATTCCCGCGCGTTTCCTATGCGCCGGAGAACTGCGCTTCATCAACGCCAAAGCGCAGTCCATGGAGGTGATGGCCCGTGCGGCGCTTCATTCGATTCTCGTCGTCAGCGACAGCGATGTGCGCGTCACTCCTGGCTATGCGCGCGCCGTTGCCGCGCCGTTTCTTGACCCATCCATCGGCGCCATGACTTGCCTCTATCGCGGCGTCGCCGCTGAAGGCGGCATCTGGGCGCGTCTGGAAGCCGTCGGCATGTCCGTTGAGATGACCGCCGGCGTGCTGGTCGCCAACATGCTCGAAGGCATGCGTTTCGTACTCGGACCGACCATGGCATTCCGCGCGGAGACCCTCCGCCAGATGGGCGGATTCGCCGTCACCGCCGACTACTGCGCCGATGACTTCATCCTCGGCAACGAGGCTTTTCGGCTGGGCTGGAAGGTCGCGCTCAGTCATCACGCCATCGACCACATCGTGTTGCACTCCAGCTTCATTGCCTCGCTTCAGCATCAGGCGCGCTGGATGAAGTCCACGCGTTTCTCGCGACCCAAAGGCCACTTCGGCACCTCGCTCACCTTCAGCATGCCCTTTGCGCTGCTGGCTGCCGCCAGTGCACTCGTGCTTCATTTGCCCGTTGTCGCTGCTGCACTCTTCGCCTGGGGACTCTTCACGCGCTTGGCAATCGCCTGGGCTGCCGGACGCAAAGTCGTTGGCGAAACAAACCTCGTCGCGCTTTTCATCCTCTATCCGCTTCGCGATCTGATGGGCTTCGGCTTCTGGGCTGCCAGTTATCTCTCGCGCAACATTCTCTGGCGCGGTCAGGTCTTTCGCCTTCTACCCGGCGGACGCATGCAGCCTCTCCGCTGAACCGATCCGCCTGCTTCAGCTTCCATGATGCAGGTGCAGCTTCACCGCAAGTCCTCCAACAAAACTGGCCTTCGCCGCGGATGGCTTTTGCAAAGCAGTGCCCGGCTTGCCCGTCGCAGCCTGCTTCACCGTCTCCTTCGTCACTGGCACAGGCGTTGCAGGAAACGGTTGCTGCGCAGGCACATTCCCGGCCTGTTCTTGTCCTCCCGCTTGTCCTCCATCCTGTGACGTCTGCGTACCCGGCGTGTGGATCGTCGGCACGCCATTCTCGCCAGCCCATTGCACGATCAGCGAGATGCGCCGGTTCGACGGATCATTCGGATTGTTCTTCACGCGCAGCATCTGGTCGGCATAGCCTCGCACCTGCGAAACCTGATCCGTACGCACGCCATCCTCCTGCAGCAGTCTTCGTGCCGCATTGGCACGGTCCGCAGAAAGCTCCCAGTTCGTATAGTTGCTGTCTTTCGAGTACGCATGCGCATCCGTGTGCCCTTCAATCAACAGATGGTTCGGCAACGCCTTCAACTGCCCCGCCAGCAGTGTCAGCAGTATGCGCCCATCCTGGCTCAGCACTGCGCTTCCGCTTTGAAAAAACGTTCCATTCTTCGATTCGATCAGCTCAATGCGCAACCCTTCCGGCGTAATGGTGATTTCGATCTGCTTGGCCAGCTTTTCCAGGTCTTTCTGTTGATGAATCGCCTTCTCAATCTGCGCTTTCAGATTCTCCACATTCTTGCGATCGATGGGAATGCTTTCATCGTCACCCATCTTGTCGTTTCCTGTTTCCTTCATCGAGCTTTTCGGATCCTGAAAATAGCCCGCCACCGCCTTCTTCACCTGCGGCGTCGAATTCAACAGCCACAACACAATGAACAACGCCATCATCGCCGTCACAAAATCGGCATACGCCACCTTCCATGCGCCGCCGTGATGGCCTCCATGACCACCTTTTTTCTTGATCACGATGATGGGGCGTTTTTCCTGCATTGCTTCCTGCTCCTCTACTGGTCATCCGACATTCAGGCTGCTGCGGCCATTGCATCCGCGGCTCCGCCGCCCTTGCAGGATTTCTCCATCTCGTCGAAGCTCGGGCGCACATGCGCGGGAATCGCGCGTCGCGCCATCTCCAGCGCAATCATCGGCGCGTTGCCCTTCAGAAAGGCCAGCAGCAACACGCGCAGTACATGCAGATATTCCTTCTCAGCATCTGCAATCTTGTTCATATTCGCAGCCAGCGGACCCACCACTCCATAGCACATCAGAATGCCCAGAAATGTTCCCACCAGCGCCGCAGCCACCTTGTGGCCCACCTCCGCCGGTGGTCCGCCAATGGCGCCCATCGTAATCACCACGCCCAGCACCGCCGCCACAATCCCCAGACCCGGCAGAGCATCCGCCACCGTGGACAACGCGGCAATCGGCGCGGCGCTTTCGTGATGATGCACTTCCATATCCAGCTCCATCATCTGGTCCATGTCAAACGGCTCCACGCCCCCCGTAATCGCCATGCGCAGCGTGTCGCAGACAAAATCCATCACGTGATGGTTCTTGATGAACTCCGGATATTTCTTGAAAATCTCGCTCTCTTTCGGCTTCTCCACATCCATCTCCACGGAGAGCAAACCCTCCTTGCGCACCTTGTTCAGAAATTCAAACATCATCTTCAGCGTGTCCAGATAGCGCTTCTTGCCAAACGGCGAACCCTTCAAAACCCCGATCGCCTGTCCCACAATCGCCTTGATAATGTGCAGCGGATTTGCGATCAGCAGCGTACCCAGCGCTGCGCCGCCAATAATGATCAGCTCTGCCGGCTGCACCAGAACCAGCACATTCCCGTGCTCCATCAGATAGCCGGAAAGGATAGCTCCCAGTACAACCACGATTCCAATAATGGCAAACATAACCTTCCCTCCAGATTCAGCACTTCACTTCTGCGCTATAACCACGCTGTCGGTGTGCGCCCGACTCACCTGATTCCCACCCGCAAACACACTTGCCCGCATCGCATTCTGCGCCTGCTTCAGCAGTTCCGTCAGCGTGCATCCAGGACGCCACTGCGTCACCCCCACGCTCACCGTCAGCCCGATGCGATCCCCCCACCAGCGAAACTCCGCCGTTCGCGCCTCGCCTGCCAGCCGTTGTCCGTGCTCCATCAGCAACTCCACATTGCGCTCATGCGAGATCACCAGAAACTCACTCTCACCCCAGCGACCCACCATCTCCGATGGACGCATCCCATGATTCAGCGTTCGCTCCACCGCCTGCATCATCTCTTCGCACGCATCCCGACCATGCGTCCTGCGCAGCGCCTCTCCCTGATCCACCATCAACCACAGCACTCCAAATGGAATCTCCGTCGTCTGCGCCGCGCGAAAACTCTCTTCCAGCCACTCCTGCATCTCTTCCTGCACACGGCTCAATCGTTTTCCGTCGCCACTCTCTCCATGCGGTAAACAGTCAAAATCCTCCGCAGGATAAAAACTCATACACATACCCATGCGACCGCCCAGCTCATCGCGCAACACGGACTGGCGAATCATCACGGACACCGCATGCCCCTGCGCATGATGCAGCTCCGCACGCACAGAATGGCCTTGCTCGCCCGCTTCCATCTGCAACATCTCAGCTTCTTGTCCGGTCAGTCGAACCACCCCGGTATAGAAATGCCCCTGCCCACCATCCGCCGCACCGGCGTCCGCGGATTCACTGGACGGATGCGCTCGACGCACCAGGCCCTCAGGCAACGGCTTTCCCAGACTCTCTGCGCGTCGATATCCCGTCAACTCTTCTGTGGCTCGATTCCACACCACAACCCTGCCCCGATCGTCCGTCACAATCAGCGCATCGCTCATCGCATCCAGAGCCGCTGCAATCAGCGCTTGCATCGCCGCTTCTATACCTTCTGTATTCGACACAGGATCGTCCGCCTTCAAGGCTGCGCATCGCAACGCGCCTTCAACGGTCCTATCGGCAAAGCTCCTGCGAACTTCACCCTCTGTTCTGGAAAGTCGATGTTGCCTGAAGGAAAATCAGGCCCTGGCGTGCGGCAACCGCACAAGGAACTCCGTGCGTCCCGGCTGCGATTCAAACTCCAGTGTTCCGCGAAAATTCTGCGTCACAATGCGATGCGCAATTTCTAATCCAAGGCCCGTTCCCTTGCCCACCGGCTTGGTCGTGAAAAATGGCTCGAATATCTGCGCGCGAATCTCTTCAGGAATACCCGCTCCATGATCCGCAATGCCCACACAAAATGCGTCCCGCTCATTCCAGCTCCGCACTTCGATCACCCCGCCATCCGAGGAAGCATCAATCGCGTTATCCAGCAGATTCGTCCACACCTGGCTCAGCGCCACTCCACCGGTCTCAATGCCCGGATCAGACGCTTCAAATCGCTTCACCACCTCGATGCGGCGCTGACGCAGCTTGTGTCCCAGAATCGTCAGTGTGCTTTGAATATTCTCATGCACATCCACCCGGCGCAGCGAACAGCGATCATCGTAAGCAAATTTCTTCACCGCCATCACCAGCTCCGACATCCGCGCCACGCTTTGCTCCACCACATCCACCAGCGCGATGCTCGACACCAGCGATTCCAGCCAGTTCAATGCATCCGACAGCCGATCCTCGCTGAATGCCTGACGCGTACACTCCAGCTCATCGGTCGTCATGCCCATCGAGACAAGCTGCGGTGCAATTTTGGACGCGTTCCGCACGCCCGCTCGCTCCAGCCAATCCGTCATCGCATCTTCGGCGTCCATCTGCTCCATCGAACTCATCGTCGTGCACCGCGCGTGAACAATCGCCTCCTGCTGCAAGTCGCGCATGCAGGTCAGTTGGGTTTCCGTCACCGGCTGATCGCAAAAACGCAGGCTCAGCTCCTGCAACCGTGAGATATTTTCCCGCAGTTGCGAAGATGCGCGCCGCGCCGCCGATCCAGGATTGTGCAGCTCATGCATCAGCCCGGCAGCCAGAGTGCCCAGCGAAATCAGCTTCTCACGATGCAGCGCCTCCGCCTGATACGCATACTGGCGCTTGGCCGAGTCCGCCAGCACCTCGCGACGCACCGCCGGACAGCACGCCATCATCTGCCAGAACTGCTCCTCCCGTATGCAAAGAATGCGCGATGGAATCAGAGCATACACACGTATCGGCTTCTGCTTGCCGGAAAGCAGAATGACTTCCCCAAAACAATCCCCGGATCGACCCACCCCAATACGGGTGATTGAGCCATCCGCCTCCACACGATCCGCCACCACTTCCCCATCCAGCAGAATGCAATAGCCTCGAATCGGTTTTTCAGGCGAAAAAATGGTCCCGTCTGCCGGGACCTCCATCACATCACATTCACCCAAAGACGACAGCTCGGCATCGCTCAGTGACGCGAAGACACGCATCTGGCGCAGCTTCAGCGTATCGTCGCTCAAAGCCAGCCTTCCCGTGCAAAACGGAGGTCGGTCGTCAGTTTTCATTTCCGGGTCCATGCAATCAACCAACGCGCGACAATCTCTCTGTCGTCACTATAGAAGTGGATGAAGCTCCCGCGCTAAGGATTCGACTTTCCTTCCACTTAGGGTTCATTTTCTTCATTCCACCTCCACGCTTCTTCCTTTCGGCCTCAGAAGCTGGCCAGATACTGGTGCGCAAACTGCACTGCAATCGAGCCTTCGCCCACTGCCGAAGCCGCGCGCTTCACCGATCCGGAACGCACATCGCCCGCCACCAGAACCCCGGAGAGACTCGACTCCAGCAGATAAGGCTCGCGCTGCGCCTTCCAGAACTGGCTGAAACCGCTCGCCGCGCGCAACTCCGGCCCCGCCAGAATGAATCCATATTCGTCGCGCAGAACCTCCGGCGGCAGCCACTCCGTCCTCGGCTCCGCGCCGATAAACACAAACAGCGAGGATGCCGCGCGCACGCGCTCTCCATCCGGCCCATGCGTACGAATCCGTTCCAGACGCTCTCCCCCTTCAGCCGCCACCACCTGCGTCAACGTCTCGATCGTGATATTCGGAATCCGCTCAATCTCGTCGATCAGATACTTCGACATGCTCACCGCCAGGCTTTCGGCGCGCACCAGCATCGTCACTTTGCGCGCATAGCGGGCAAAATGCAGCGCCGCCTGCCCCGCAGAGTTGGCTCCGCCCACCAGAAACACCTCTTCGTCGCGACACGCAGCCGCCTCCACCAGCGCCGCGCCGTAATAAATTCCACGACCCGTCAGCGCCTCTGCGCCTGCAATCCCCAGCCTCCGATACTGCACCCCCATCGCCAGCAGCACCACATGCGTGGAAACCTCACGGCCATCAGCCAGTTGCACAAACCGATATTGGCCCTCCGCACGCAGACCCATCGCACGCTGCGTCAGAAACTCCGCTCCAAACCGTACCCCCTGCATATGTGCGCGTCGGCCCAGATCGCTCCCCGTAATCCCCGTTGGGAATCCCAGATAGTTTTCAATCTTCGACGACGATCCCGCCTGTCCGCCCGGCGCCTCCGGCTCAATCACCAGCGTGCGCAATCCCTCGGAAGCACCGTACACCGCCGCCGCCAGTCCCGCCGGTCCGGCGCCCACAATCACGAAGTCATAAAAGTCGCTTGTCGCCTGCGTCCGCAATCCCACGCGCGCCGCCACTGCATCCATCTCCGGACACACCAGCGCGCTCCCGTCCTCGCACAGCACCACCGGCAGACGCGAACCATCCAGACCCCGCTCCGCCAGCAGACGCACAGCATCTTCGCTCGTCGCCGCATCCAGCCATCGGTACGGCACATGATTCCGCGACAGAAAATTGCGTAACTCATGGTCCTTCTGCGACCAGCGATGGCCCACCACGCGCAGCCCCTCGAAGCGCGGCTGATGACCGGCCTTCCAGTCGCTCAACAGGTCATCCAGCACCGGATACAGTCGCTCTTCCGGCGGATCCCACGGCTTCGTCAGGTAGTAGTGAATCCGCGCCGAGTTGATCGCCTGGATCGCAGCCTCCGTATCCGCATACGCCGTCAACAAGACCCGTCGCGCATCCGGATACGCCTGACGCGCACGCTCCAGAAATTCGACACCCGTCATGCCAGGCATCCTCTGGTCGCTCACAATCAGCGCCAGCGTCTCCTGGCGCTCGCGCAACTGCTGCATCGTATCCAGCCCAGCCTGTCCACTGGCCGCGCGTGCCACGCGATACTCCTCACCATAACGACTGCGCAGATCCTGCACCACCGCTTCCAACACACTGACATCGTCATCTACCGCAAGCAGAATTGGCCTTTTCATAATCTGTATCGATAGTGTAGCGCTCACCGGAAATCCCCCGGAAGATTGCCCGTACCCACTGAAAAAACGACCGCCTTCCGCGCGCTGCCTCTCCATCGTGCGAAAATTCTTCCGCTGTGCCACAATCGTCTGCAAGGTTGAATTTCTTTTTCCTTTGTTTCTCTGTGTCTCAAATTAGGACAGTTGCACGTCCTGTCGTAACGCGCCGATAGATCAAGGTAACGCCTGACAGTTCTCGCAGACGCACCACAAAGGCAAATGCCAGGCGACTGGCCATTCCAGGAAAGCAGCTTTTCGATGACCAAGATCATCCTCGCTGACGTTCAACCCATCTATCGTGCAGGGGTCGCTCGCCTGCTCTCCGGCGAAACCGATCTGCATATCGTAGCCCAGTGCTCGGATATGGAGCGTACCCTGCACGCCATCACCACTTTTCCAGGCTCGCTCGTCCTCTTCGCCTCAGAACTCCACCCGGAGTGGCCGCGTCTCACGCTCCTGCTGGATACCATGGGCAGTCGTGGCATCGTCATCGCAGAAAATACCGAAGCCGCTTCGACCTTTCTTCAACTGGGCCTGCATGGTGTCCTTTTTCGCGGCTCTTCCGGCAAGTTGCTCCTGGAGTGCCTGCGCACCGTTGCAGCGGGAAACATCTGCCAGCCCATCCGTCCGGAAAACGCTCCGTCTTCCACCGAGGATGCCGTCGGCATCCGCGTTCGCGAGCGCCTCACCCCCAAGGAAATGCGCATCGTTGCACTCATCGTGCAGGGTTGCAAAAATCGCGAGATCGCCTTCCGGTTGAAGACCACCGAACAGGTCATCAAAAACTATCTCCGCTCCATCTATGACAAAACTGGCGTCGGAGACCGGCTGGAGCTTGCACTGTTTGTCCTTCACCATCGCGTCCTGGCCGAAGCCGCTTCCGAGCTGGGTCTGGTCATGGAACGCGAAGAAAATGCCCGACTGAGAACTCTCGCCGATCTCAGCGCCAACGTCGAACATCTCGACGAATCCATCCCGAAGACGGGAACCTGAACCCGCCTATTTCAGTTGACGCGCCGTCACCCCTTCAGGAAACTTCACGTGGAATTGCTCGTCGCTCAGGGGCGGATTCATCGTCACCCGCTCCACCGTCACAGAAAGCTGATAGTCCTCCTCCGGTCGCTTCAGAAACAGCGTCCCGGGATATATCGCGCCGTCAAAGTTCTGATACTGCCCATAGACCACCTGCGTCTCCAGATTCCCCTGGTCGTCGTAGAGATCCTGCTCGGTGGCTTGCAGCGTCGCCCGATCAAATCGAACCACGCGCACTGGAATCAATCCATGCTGACCTGCTCTGTGGCGCATGATGCTCAACACATACTCCGGCTTGGCCAGCAAGTGCCGTTTCGTCGCATCTTCTTCGGTCAGCGTCTCGGCAATCACCGTGTAATACTCATCCGCGGAGACTCCGCGCACCACAAACGCGCGAAACAGAAATCCCGGACGCAAATTCTCATACCAGTTCGGAGACGTTCCCTTTTCCCGGCTTTTGCCCACAAATGCTTTGTTCTTCGGCGGCACTGAAAGTCGAAATTCCTGCCCATCGCTCCCCAGGTCAAACATCAATGTCTGCACCAGCGGAGCCTTCCCCAGAATGCGCAGCATCTCCGGCTTGCGCATCAGCAGATTCGCTCGAAAACTCGGGTAATCCGTCGCCTCGCCCTGCTTTTCCTTCAGGTGGCTGGCCACAATATCCACGCTCGCCGTCATGCTCTGAAAGCTCGCCCACTGCTCGTTTAGCTTCTCCACCAGTTGGTCTTCGGTCACCGTCTGCACCACCGCCGGAGCCACCGGAACTGGGAGCTTCCGCTTCGACGTCAACATGCTGACGCAGCCCGTCAGGCTCGGCAACAGCGCCAAAGCCGCCAATGAAGTCCAGCCGCTTGCTCGCATTCTCTTTCTTTCGTTCATCGCGAACCAGCCTGCTTCCTGGCTTTCCGATAGATCGCCACATTCTTCTCGTGCTCATCCAGAGTCGACGCAAATCGCGAATGCCCCTGCGGATCATCCCCAGTCGCCACAAAATAGAGATAGTCCGTCTTCGCCGGATGCATCGCCGCCCGCAGCGAAGCGCTGCCAGGATTCGAGATCGGCCCCGGCGGCAGACCCGCATGCCGATAGGTGTTGTACGGCGTATCGTGGCTCCGATCGCTCAGGTCTGAGGCATAGATCGCGCCACGCCACTCGTTCTGCGAACGCAGCCCATAAATCACCGCCGGATCCGTCATCAACGGCATCCTCTTCGCCAGCCGATTCTCCAGCACGCTGGCCACCATCGGACGCTCCTCGCTCACCGCCGTCTCTTTCTCCACAATCGAAGCCAGTGTCACCACTTCATGCACATTGCTTGTCAATCCCAGCCGCATCGACTCCACGCGAAATCTCTTCACCATCGCATCCGCCATCTGCAACTCACTTGCGCTGCGTGCAAAACGATACGTATCAGGAAACAGATATCCCTCCAGATTTGCTGCCTGCGGGTCCAGATCGTGTATCCGACCCACCTCCGTGCGCGTCGCTTCCAGAAAACCCTCTTTAGTGCCCAGACCGGCTCGCGCCAGACGCTCACCAATCTCCCGCCGATCCATCCCCTCGGGAATCGTCACGGCAATCGTAAACACATCGCCGCGCGCGATCCGATCGTAAACCTCGGCCACCGTCGCCATCCGCTCAAACCGATATTCACCGGCCTTCAGTCGTCCGCGCCGCAGCAGATGCAACCCCACAAAAGCCCAGCGGCTGCGAACCACCCCCGCCTCTTCCAGTTCGGTTGCAATCCGGCTCGACGAACTGCCCCGCGCAATCTCCACAAACACCGGCTGCGCTGGCTGTTCCGGCATCACGAAATACCAGACAATCGCCATCGCCAGCCCGACTCCGAGCAGTCCAATCCCAATCCCTCTTGCCCTGCGCCGCCTCCGTACCTTCGCCATCGACTGCTCTTCTCCGCTGGAAGCCGACGCACGCACTCCCGCGCCAATCGACCTTCCTCCACTCTGCCCTGCACTGATCCAGTCAGAAACCTCTCCCATTGTAACGTTTGTGCAACATACCCACGTCCGCTTGTCTGCCGCTTATACTCGTTCTCAGAGTGAACCAGCGATCTCCAAACCCTCCGGCCTCCGCTGAAAACAGCACGGTACAACATCGCAGCGCCGCCCGCTATCTGGCTCTCGATGTCGGCACCCGGCGCATCGGCGTCGCCATCTCTGACCCTCTCGGCCTCACTGCGCAACCGCTGCTCACCGTCACACGAAAAAACAATCCCAAAGAGGACCTGCGATCGCTCAGCCGTCTTGCGCGCCAACATGCCTGCTCCGAGTTCGTCGTTGGACTCCCCCTTCGACTCTCCGGTGAATCCAGCGAACAGACGGAACGCGTCCGCCGCTTTGCCAGCCAGCTCGCCGACTACTCCAACCTGCCCGTGCGCATGTGGGATGAACGACTCACCACCCAGGAAGCGCACTCCATCCTCTACGCCTCCGGCAAAAAACGCCAGCAGCACGCCCCGCTCGTCGATCAGGTTGCCGCGGCCCTCATCCTTCAATCGTTCCTTGACCATCCCTCCGCACCCACATCTGCACCCGACGCCGCAAATGAGCCAAATCCAGATCAGACAAATCCAGATCAGAAAAATCCTTCGGATCACGCCCCAATTCAGAACTCCCTCTTCTGACCTCCATTCACCGCGAATCCTTCCGCACGAACCTCGCTCCGGCGTCGTATAATCGGGTTTTCAGGGCTTCACCCAAATCTTCTGCGGGTCTGGCCTTCGTCCCGTGCGGTTGCCCGACCTCCGCCGCCGCTTGCGGCAGACGCAGACCAGTTTCATCCGCGCACACGGACTGCAATGACCGAACACATTAAAAAACAGCTTCTCGAAGAAATTCAGAAACTCGAGCACGAGCTGGCCCACGAACTCCCCGCTGAGATCAAGAAAGCCGTGGCCCTCGGCGATCTCTCTGAGAACGCCGAATATCACATGGCCAAGCAGCGTCAGGAGTTTGTCAACGCACGCCTCGGCCAGATGAAAAAACGCATGGCCGAGCTTTCGCTCGTCAACCTCGCGAACATCCCGCATGATCGCGTCGCCTTCGGCTCCACCGTCACCGTCTTCGATGCTTCCAAAGACGAAGAGATCGTCTACAAGCTCGTCACCAGTGAAGAATCCGACGTCGCCAACGGACTCATCTCCACCACCTCGCCCATTGGCCGCGGACTCATCGGCAAACAGGTCGGCGACGTGGCCACCATCGTCACGCCCAACGGCAAGCGCGAAATGGAAATTCTCAAACTGGTCACCATCCACGACGAAGCTGCCGCCAGCACCGGCTCGGAGAAATAATCATGGCCGTCACCTGGACCGGAGCCTTTGGTCGCGCCTGCGGTTGGCTGCTCGACCGCATCGTGCACGGACTTTCCCTCACTCGCATCTCGCCCAACGCGCTCACCTTCATCGGACTCATCATCAACATCGTCGCCGCCGTCTTTTTTGGCCGCGCAAACTCCTACAACTCCGTGCGCATGTTCCTCTACGCGGGACTGGTCATCATCGGAGCAGGCATCTTCGACATGGTCGATGGACGCGTCGCCCGCAAGACCAACCAGGTCACCGTCTTCGGAGCCTACTTCGACTCCGTCATCGACCGCTACTCCGATGTCGTCCTCTTCTTCGGACTCATCATCTATTACGCGCGCATCAACCATCTGCGCTACGTTTTTCTCGTCGCTTTCGTCATGGTCACCTCGCTCATGGTCAGCTACACCCGCGCCCGCGCCGAAGCTCTCATCGGCTCCTGCAAGGTCGGCTTCATGGAGCGGCCCGAGCGCATCGTGCTCATCATTCTCGGCGCGCTCTTTCACCGCTGGGGAGTCATGGCTCCCGTCCTCTGGGTGCTTGCCGTCCTTTCCACCATCACCGTCATCAATCGCATCACCTATACTCACTCCCGGACGCGTGGGATGCAGTCGCTTTCCTGATCCAGCCCATCCTCGCCGACTCCGCTCTGCTGCCTTCGCGCGTATGCTGTCAGCAGGCACCCAGCTATCTTTGATTCGTCGCTCAAGGAACTCCAATGTCCGACCTCGAACTCCACTCCACTCCCGCTCAGCTTCCTGAAATGCGCGTCGCCGTCCTCGGCACCGGCAAGATGGGCGGCATCCTGCTTCAGGCTTTCCTCAAGCAGAATCTCTTCGCCCCCGACCAGATTCACGCCACCGTCGCCCATGCCGAACGCGCACAGGCGCTCTCCACTCAGTGGGGCATCGATGTCTCCACAGACAACCTCGAAGCCGCGCGTCAATCCGACCTCATCCTGCTCGGCGTCAAGCCTTTTCAGATTCCCGATCTCGTCGCGCAGATTCGTCCCGCGCTCACTCCTCAGAAGACCATCGTCTCCTTTGCCGCTTCCGTCAAAACTGCCCAGATTGAAGAAGCCGCCGGCATCGAGATTCCCGTCATCCGCGCCATGCCCAACACCCCCTCCGCGCTCGGGGTCGGCATCGCCGGCCTCTGTCGCGGTCGCTTCGTCTCCGACGCGCAGTTGGACCTTGCGCGCCGCATCTTTGAGACCGTCGGACGCACCGTCACCGTGGACGAAAAACACATGGACGCCGTCACCGGCCTCTCTGCTTCCGGCCCGGCATTCATTTACATCATCCTCGAATCGCTCGCCGAGGCCGGCGTCAAGGTCGGACTGCCGCGCGACACGGCCACTCTGCTCGCTGCGCAAACCACCTTTGGCGCTGCCAAAATGGTGCTCGACACCGGCTATCATCCCGCCCTGCTCAAAGACGCCGTCACCACCCCCGCCGGCTGCACCATCGACGGCATCCTCGAACTCGAAGAAGGCGGCCTCCGCGTCACACTCATCAAAGCCGTCATGCGCGCCACCCAGCGCGCCAAAGAACTCGCCGCCGGCTGAGACTGCCGTGAACGCCACGCGCATCGTCGCCATCGCTGCCCGGCCCGGCACACAGCCGGTAGCACATCCTTCCGCGCCTCAGCGTCCCGCCTGGCTGCCGCGTTATCTGCCGGAGTTGCAGGGACTGCGCGGCATCGCCGTCCTCGCTGTCGTCCTCTACCACTGCCATCCTCTGCTCGTCGGCACGCCGCTGTACGGCGTCTCGCTCTGGGGATGGGCCGGCGTCAACCTCTTCTTCGTTCTCTCCGGATTTCTCATCACCACCATCCTGCTGGAGTCGCGCGAACGCGCGCACTACTTCCGCAACTTTTACGCTCGCCGCGCGCTGCGCATCTGGCCCGTCTATCTGCTGCTGCTCGTCGTCTGTTATTCCGTTCCACTCTGGTTCCTCGGCGACACGCTCGCCCACCAGACCCACTGGCGCACCCTCGCCGCCTACGCGCTCTTCCTTCAGAATCTGCGCCACACTCCGCTGCCCGGCACGCTTGGCCCCACCTGGTCGCTCGCCATCGAGGAGCAGTATTACCTGCTCTGGGCGCCTCTGGTCTGGCTGCTTGGCGCGCGTCGCCTTCTGCTCAGCCTGGTCCTCGGCGCGCTGCTCCTCCTCTCGCCCGCGCTGCGCATCCTCCATCCCCACTGGCTCACCAGCACGCACACCCTCATTCACCTCGACGGCATCGCGCTCGGCAGCCTGCTTGCCGTCGCGCTGCTCACCCTCGGCTGGAGCCGGCAAACATGGCTTGCACTCGGCGTCGCCGCCGCCTGCTCCGGATGGCTTGCCACCGCCACCATCGCCGCCGGAACCGCTTTCCTCGACTCCTCTCTTGCGCTGCTCTTCGCCGGTCTTCTCCTCATCGCCATCGCTGCGGGCGGCGCGCCGATGCTGGCTCCGCTGCGCCGCGGACCGCTCGCCTTTTACGGCACCATCAGCTACGGCCTTTACATGATTCACATCCTCGTCTTCGTCTACTTCGGCTCCTTCAGCGCGCGCTTCACTCAGATGGGCGCCACCGGAAACCTGCTCATCGCTCTCCTGCGCCTGCTTGCTTCCACCCTTGCCGCCACCGCGCTCTGGTATGGCTTCGAGTCGCAGATTCTGAAACTCAAAGCACGTTTTTAAGATCAGATCCCTCGCATTTCCTCATCTCTTCATCACCGGTGTACTACCATCACGGTATGCGCCCCACTGTCATCGTGCTCACCTTCAACTCCGAGGACACCCTCGGGGCAACCCTCGCACAGGCGCGCAAAGTAGCCGACGAAATCTTCGTCGTCGACTCGTTCAGCAAGGATTCCACAGCTTCGGTCGCCGCCTCGTTCGGTGCCCAGCTCGTCACCCACGCCTTTGAACACTACGGCGCGCAACGCAACTGGGCCATCGACAACCTGCCTATCTCACGCCCCTGGCAGCTTCACCTCGACGCCGATGAAGTCATGGACGACGCCCTGGTTCAGTCCATCCTCGATCTGCCCGACGATCCGCCGCACAGCGGATACTTCGTTCCGCGCTACGTCCGCTTCCTGGGCCGCGTCATGCGCCACGGAGCCATGAGTCCCACCTGGCATCTGCGCCTCTTCCAGAATGGCGCTGGCCGTTGTGAAGACCGCAAATACGACCAGCATTTTCTCCTGCTCTCCGGCTCCAGCGGCCAGTTGCGCGGCACTATGATCGACGACATCGCCATGAGCCTCTCGGAGTGGACCGCGCGCCACAACCGCTGGGCCGATGGCGAAATCGAGGAGCTTTTCGCCGCGCAATCCGCCAACCGTCTGCAACCGGCGCTCTTCGGCACGCCCGCGCAGCGCAAGCGTTTCCTGCGTGAGCGTTACAACCGCATGCCGCTGTTTGTCCGGCCATTTCTCTTCTTCGGCTATCGCTATCTCCTGCGCCTCGGCTTCCTCGACGGCAAGGAAGGCTTCATCTACTGGACGCTCCAGACCTTCTGGTTCCGCTTCCTCATCGATGCCAAAATCTGGGAGCGGCGCAACCGCGAGCGCATTCGCCGCCCCATCGACGCAGCCCTCATCACAGGAGAAAAATCCAGGCCGTGACCGCTCTGCCCATCCTCGTCCTCAACGCCGGCTCCTCGTCCATCAAATTCGCCATCTTCGCCGCATCTTCATCCGACCAATCCCAGCTTGCCTCCGGCATCATCGAAGGCATCGCCTCCGCCGGTCAGGGGCGCTGCCGCCTGCTCGACGCCGACGGCAACACGCTCCAGGACGAAACCGCCGACATCCCTGACTCCGCCGACGGCCTCGCGCGCATCGTGCGCCTGCTCGCGGACCATCCCGAACTCCCACGCCCAGCAGCCATCGGCCATCGCATGGTGTGCAGCAGCCCGGAGATCACTGAAAATCAGCGCGTCACGCCAGAGCTGCTGGCCACCCTGGAGCACTACGTCAACTTCGCGCCCCTGCACACGCCGCCCGCGCTCTACATCCTGCGCCACACTCTGGCTGCTTACCCCCACGTGCCCAGCTTCATCGCCCTCGATAGTTGGTTCCATCGCGATCTGCCGCCCACCTCGCGCTCGCTGCCCATCCCGCAGCACTTCGCCGCTCTCGGCATCCATCGTTACGGTGCCCATGGACTCTCTTACGAATCCATCGTGGACCAGCTTGCGCCGCACCTTCCCCAGCGGCTCATCGTCGCCCACCTCGGCAACGGCTCCAGCATCACCGCCATCCGCAACGGACGCTCCCTCGACACCTCCATGGGACTCACGCCCACCGGCGGCCTCATCTCCGCCACGCGCACCGGTGACATCGATCCCGGCGTCCTGCTTTTCCTGCTCCGTCAGCTTGCCAGCTCCGCCCCCGCCACGCTCGATGCCGCCAACGCGCTCGAACGCATCGTCAACCGCGAATCCGGCCTGCTCGGCGTCAGTGAACTCTCCAACGACATGCGCACCCTCCGCAGCGCCATCGCCGACGGCCACGCGGCAGCCCGTCTCGCCGTCGATCTCTTCACCACCTCCATCCGCAGATTCATCGGCGCATACATCGCCCAGCTCGGCGGACTCGACATGCTCGTCTTCACCGGCGGCATCGGCCAGCACGACAGCGCCACTCGCGCCGAGGTCTGCCGCGGCCTCGACGCTCTCGGCCTCGTGCTCGATCCGGCACGCAACTCCGCCCACGATCCCACGCGCATCTCCGCCGACCACTCCCCGGTCACCGTGCGTACGCTCGCGCCCGCTGAGGAGCGGATCATCGTCCGTCACGTCCTGCGGCTCCTCGCCTGAGTCCGCAACACACCCACCCTCACGCCCGCCCGTTGCACTAGACTGTAAGCTCAGGAGTCGCCATGTCCTCACACGCCGCTCACGCCGCCCGTCATCGACCCTCCGCCGCGCTGCGCCGTTTTGCATGGATCGTGCTTGGCTATTTCATCGCCACCATCCTCTGGGGCACCGTCGTCCGCGCCACCGGCTCCGGCGCTGGCTGCGGAGACCACTGGCCGCTTTGCAACGGCACAGTTCTCCAGCAAGCGCCCAGCCTCCAAACGCTCATCGAGTTCACGCACCGCATCACCGCCGGCCTCGACGTCATCCTCGTCCTTGCCCTGCTTGTCTTCACCTGGCGCAGCACAGTTCCCCGCCATCTGGCGCGATGGACCGCCGCCGCCAGCGTCTTCTTCACCTTCACAGAAGCCCTGCTCGGCGCGCTTCTCGTCAAACTGGGACTGACTGCGACCAGCCAGTCGCCGCTCCGTCCGCCGTTCCTCGCGCTTCATCTCAGCAACACGCTGCTGCTCGTCGCCGCCATCGCCATGACCGCCCATCTCCTGGGCCGCACCGAAGGCTTCCGCTGGCGCGATCTCCACATCACTCACCCCGTCGGCACCACGCTCGGCATGATCGCCGTCATGGTCGTCGGTGTCACTGGCTCGCTCGCCGCCCTCGGCGACACGCTCTTCCCGGCCACTTCCCTGCGCTCATCTCTGGCTCAGGATTTCTCCGCGCGCAGCACCTGGATCCTCCGCTGGCGATGGACCCATCCCACCTTCGCCATCATGGCCAGCATCTTTTTGATCTGGGTGCTCATCCGCGCCAATCGACGCGGCAGCACATGGGACAATCGCCGTCTCTCGATCTTTGTCGTCGGCCTGCTCGCGCTTCAATATCTGCTCGGCGCGCTCGATGTCTGGTTGCTCGCGCCCGTCTGGATGCAGGTCATCCATCTGCTCGGCGCCGACGTGCTCTGGTCCGCTCTCGTCGTTCTCACAGCCCGCCTGACGCTGGTTCCTCGCGACAATCCTGACTTATAGCAGCAGAACCCCGGCTGACGCATACTCGACGCCGTCCCACATCGCCTTCAGCTCCGGCAGCTCCGGCGTCGCCGTCAGCGTCTCGATCGTTCCATCCCGCAGCAGCACCGTATCCTCCGCCTTGCCGCCCGCCGCGCTTGGATTCCACGCAAACGCCTGACCGTCCACCACGCGCTCCGTTCCTTCAGGCGTCGCCACCCACTCCCGCTCCCAATAGCCCGTCGCGCCGCCCTGATGATGCCTGCGCTCTTCCCCGGCAAATCCCGCTGCAACATACGCCTGCGACGCAGCTCGATACAGCTCCGCCGCCGTCGCACCCGCGCGCGTATGGTGCAGCAGCGCCGCATTCGCCTTCGCCGCAGCTTCAAATCCCTTCTTCAACTCATCCGGCATTGCTCCCATGTGCGCAAAGCGCGTGATCGAAACCGTCAATCCCCAGCGCCGCGCACACAAATTCAGCATCGCAAATCGTTCCAGCCTCCGACCGCGCGCCACCGCATGCTTGTAACGCACAATCCGCTCATCGACCGCCATCAGCAAAACAGACGGCAGGATTCCGCGCCGCAGCAGCGCCGCTGCCACCCGCGCTTCCATCTCAAACTCGCTCACCCCCGGCTTCAGCTCGCGCAGAACCTCCACCGTCGCCGCAGCCGTCGCCGCGCCCAGCCAGCGAAAGCGTCGTATCTCCGCCGCGCTCAGGCTTGCCCGCAGCGGATAAAGATGCGCCGGCGCCATTCCCGGCGTCGGCTGATCGCACGCCACGTGCGGCCCGGCAATCTCCAGCGCGCGCTCCACCGTCGCGTCGGCAAACCACGGAAAGATCACCGGCTCGAAGCCCAGCGCGCCAAACTCTTCCTCCGCCAGGCGCGGTGCTTCGTTTTCCGTCGTCAAGTAGAAACATCGTCCGTCCACCGTCACCAGCACAGACCCAACACCCGTCTCCGCCGGCGTCAGCACGCGCAGCTCCACAGCGCCGCCCGTCAGCCACGCAATGTTCTCGTTGCGCCGCAGCAGCACTCCGTGCAACTCGCGCTCGCTCATCCACTCCACCAGGCGCGCACGCTTGGCGTCGATCTCCGCGCTCCACTCCGCCGCGGCGATGAGCACCGCTCCGTCCACCTTCAGGTCCTTCGCAATGCTCATTGCCACGTGCTCCCGTATGCGCAGTTAAAGCGTGTTTCATCCCTCACAGAACGCAGGAAACGCTCCGGATGAGACCCGCAACCAAAGCGGGTCTCAGGAAATTGACCAAAGCCACTCCAGCATCGATGAAACACGCTCTAGTCTTCCAGTTCCGGATGAAAGTGGCTCTCGAAGCCCAGGTAGCGCACAGCGGCCTCATGCACCGCGCGTGAAACGTCGCTGAAGTTTGCCGCCACATGATGCTCGAATCCCTCGCGGCAGATCATGCGCAGCAGCTTCTGCAGTTGTGGAATCTCCGCCACCCCCGCGCCGCCAAAGGTCGTCAGCGGATCGTCCGTGAAGCGGCCCGGCCCCACATATCCGCGCACCACCCCGCGCCGGTCATCCGTCGAGAACCGGGCATAGCTCATCGCCCCGCTCTTCACGCGTCCCACGCACGTGCCAAAGGTATTTTCCTTGCCCACCGTACCGGCGATAATCTCCTGGAAGTCCATCTTCACTTCGTTGAAGAAATGCTTCGGCAGGTTCGAGCAATGGAAACACACGCACTTGTTCGGATCGCTGCCATAGTTGTTGTTCCAGTCCAGCAGCGCCGATGGCGTTCCTGACGCCAGCGCCAGCATGTGCATGCTCAGCGTGCCCGGCACGTCCACCTCACAGGCCGAAGGAATCAGGTCGTTCGACATCATGCTCATAATCGTGCACGGCACCACGCCAAAATACTCCTCCAGCGAAGTCCAGCACTGCACCGCGCTCACCGTCACCGCCGTCTGCTTCATCCACGTGTCGATCACCGCGCCCAGCTTGGCCATCTTCATCAACGCCGCTTCCGGAATCCCCGACGTCGTCACGTAGCCTTTGATCGCCGCCAGCTTCGCCTGCGCGGCATCGTCGCCATCCTTCATGCGCTCGATGCGGCCCATGATCTCCGACAGATCGATCGGCTCCACCGAGATGCCATGCGTCTCCAGAATGCGCTCCGAATAACGCACCGTATTGAACGCCGAAGGCCGCGCGCCAATCGCTCCAATGCGCAGATTCTTCAGCCCGCGCACAATGCGGCACACCTGCCCAAACCACTCCAGGTCCGCCTTGAACTCCGCCGACTGCGGCGACTCCGTATGCAGCGTCGTCAGCGAGTACGGAATCCCATACTGCATCAGGTTGTTGCACACGCTCATCTTGCCACAGAAGCTGTCGCGCCGCGTCGCAATCGTCATCGCATCGCTTTTGTCCGGCGTCGCCTGCACCAGCACCGGCACGTGCAATCCCGCCAGCCGGATCGCATCCGCCACGCCGCGCTCGTCGCCAAAGTTCGGCAGCGTCACAAGCATGCCATCGATCTCACTGGCATGCTTCTTGAATAGCTCCGCGCAGCGCTGCGCTTCTGCAAAGGTTTCCACCGCGCCAAACTTCGACTCCTCAGCGGTCAACACAATCGCCTTCGCGCCCGCTGCTTCCACCGCGCGAATCATCTCTTCGCGCCCTGATTTCGCAAGCTGATCCGGGAAAAATCCGCGATTGCCCACCACCACACCAAACGTCAACTGTTTCTGTGCCGCCATGCGTTTCACGCTCCGTTTTTCTTGTTGTCTTGTTGATCTTTCCGCCGTACACGCGCGCTCACCGGCCAGGCCGGAAGCGCAACAGATAGAACAGGCCCAGCGCCAGCATCAGCGCGCCCCACCACACCGGCGCATGCAACCCAGCCAGCACCACGTTGGCCACATGTCCGGTCGCCAGCTCCCACAGCCCGTAGCCCAGAATCATCACGCCATAAATGCTCAACAGCACGCCGATAAAAAACCAGATCGGTATCTCGCGCGTTCCCGTCATCTCGTCTCTCCTACCAGAACATCACATTCAGAATCACAAAAGCCACCACAGCGATCGCTGCCCAGAACAGTTCGTTCTTATAGAACGCAACCGGTTCCTCCTTCGGCAGCACCGTCGCTCCATACACCAGCCCGTTCAACTCGCTCTCCGGTTTCGCCTTGCTGAACAAACTCACCACCAACGTCACGATCACCGTAATGCTCAGGCTCCACAGCGCGCGATACATGTTCTCCGCCATGTCTCTTGCATCCGGCGAAAGCGCCACAATCCGCAGCGCGGCAGGGTCAAAATGCACCCATGCCCACAGCCCCACCGAAGTCACCGTCCCAATCAGCAATCCCCAGAATCCGCCCGCCTTCGTCGCGCGCTTCCAGAACATCCCCATCAGGATCGCGCCCAGCAGCGGCGCAATGAAAAAGCTGAACAACGCCTGCACGTAGTCCATGATCCCCTGCGCGTTCATCACCAGATACGCCGCGCCGATCGACACCACCACGCCCAGCACCGTCGCCCACCGCCCCACCGCCACATAGTGCTCGTCCGGCTCGTTCTTGCGCAGCATCGGCTGATAGATGTCATACGTCCACACCGCCGCAAACGCGCTCACATTGCCCGCCATCCCGCTCATGAACCCGGCGATCAGCGCCGTAATCCCCAGTCCCAGCAATCCCGGCCCGCAGTACCGCACCAGCATCAGCGGCAGCACTTCGTTGTAGCTGTGCAGCCCCATGCCCGGATGCGCATTCACCACATTCTCGCCCACCAGGTGCATCAGGCTCCCGTTGGGATTATGCAGCACCACCAGCGCCAGCAAGCCCGGAAGAATCACGATAAACGGCACCGCCATCTTGAAGAACGAGCCAATCACCGGAGCCATCCGCGCCGAGCGCAGACTGTTGGCCGCCAACACCCGCTGCACCACCAGAAAATCCGTCGTCCAGTATCCGAAGCTGATCGCAAATCCCAGTCCAAAGATGATCCCCGTCCAGTGCACGCCCATCGGGTTGTCGTGGAAGTGGCCCAGACCGCGCCACATATGCAGATAATCCTGTCCCGGAAAATCATGCAGGATGCGCGTCTTCAGCCCCGTCCATCCACCCGCGTCAATCATGCCCAGGATCGGCACCAGCAGCGCGCCGCCCCAGATCAGCACAAATTGCAGCACCTCATTGAAGATCGCCGAGCGCAGCCCGCCCAGCGCCACATACGCCGCCACCGCCAGCGAAGACACCACAATGCTGAAGGTGATATTCCATCCCAGCACCACCTTCATCACCAGCGCCATCGAGAACATGTTCACGCCGCTCATCAGGATCGTCATGAACGCAAACGAAATCGCCGCCACTGTGCTCGATCCCTGCCCATAGCGCAGCTTCAGATACCCCGGCACAGAATGCGTCTTTGAAACGTAGTAGAACGGCATCATCACAATGCCCAGAAACAGCATCGCCGGAATCGCGCCAATCCAGTACCAGTGCGCCGCCAGAATGCCGTACTGATACGCCGATCCCGCCCAGCCCATCAGCTCCAGCGACCCCAGATTCGCTGAAACAAAGCTCAGCCCGGCAATCCATGCCGTCATCTCGCGGCCTGCCATGAAGAACTCTTCGCTCGTATTCGCGCGGCTCTTCAGGTAATAGCCAATCCACATCACCATCGCGAAATACACCACGATCACCGCAATATCCAGGCCAGTCAGGTGGGCAATGGAAGGCGCAGACAGCGCCATCGCGGTCGTTGCGGGCAAAGAAAGACCCAGGGAAAAAGCAGGTGCGGTCAGCATGGCAAACATCTTACCTCTGTCATACCCTGGCCTGCTTCAAGCAGCGGGCATCATGGTTACGTCCTACCAGTAAATTGGTTTAGTTAAGCCCTGTCAAGCGCCCAACCGCATTTTACGATCACTTCCCAACATTTTCCCTCTCACTTGCTTCCGGCCCCAGCAAAGCAAAATCATCCCGTCAAGCCTTTCTCTGCATTTTTCCCTTGAAATCTCGCCCTTTCAACGCTACGGTGGGACATGGAACGCTTCTTCATCCCTCTGCAATCTTTCCTTCCTTCCATCCCCAAGCTCCTGCGTTCCTTGCCTTCATCTCTCACGCTCAAGGAGTCCTTCCAATGACATTGCCTGCCTCGTCTTCCATGCTTCCTGGCGGAATCTCCCGCCGCAGCTTCCTCCGCGCCGCCGCAGCCTCTTCTGCGCTGGCCGGCCTTCCCTTCGTCACGGAAGCCCATCTGGCCCACGCCGCCATCCCCAAATTCGCCCCCTCCGATCAGGGCATCCACATCGACGCCAACGAAAACCCCATGGGACCATCCGAAGGCGCGCGCAAAGCCATCGCCGCCATCATTCCCAACGGCGGTCGCTACCTCTTCGACAAGGAAATCAGCTTCTCGGAAATCTTCGCCAAACAGCAGGGCCTGGATCCGGAGATGGTCGTCGCCTACCCCGGCTCCAGCGAACCCCTGCACCTCACCGTGCTCGCCTTTGCTTCATCCACGCGTCCTCTCGTCGTCGCCGATCCCAGTTACGAAGCGCCCATCTGGGCCGCGCAGGCCGCCGGCGCTCCCATTCTCAAAGTGCCGCTTGCCGATCCCAAAGGCGCCGCCACGCATGACATTCCCGCCATGCTCGCTGCCTCCTCCACGCCCGGCGTCCTCTACATCTGCAACCCCAACAATCCCACCGGCACCACCACCCCCTTCGAGCAGATCGAGAAGGCCATCGACAGCGTTCCCAAAGGCTCCGTCGTTCTCGTCGATGAAGCCTACATCCACTTCTCCGACGCGCCCTCCTGCATCCCACTCGTCAAGCAGGGCAAAAACGTTCTCGTCCTGCGCACCTTTTCCAAGCTCTACGGCATGGCCGGCATCCGCATGGGCTTCATCGTCGGGCGCCCCGATCTGCTCCAGAAAGTCACGCCCCTCGGCGGACAGAATCCACTGCCCATCACCGCCGTCGCCGCCGCCAAGGCCAGCCTGCTCGATCCTGAACTCGTCCCCACGCGCAAGAAGATCATGGACGGACTCCGTGAAGAGAACATCGCCTTTCTGCGCAGCCACGGCTACGCCGTCACGCCCTCGGTCAGCAACTGCTTCATGCTCAACGTTCGCAAGCCCGGCAAACAGGTGCAGGCCGCTCTTGCCGCCAGGGAAATCTACGTCGGGCGCGTCTGGCCCGCATGGCCAGACGCCGTGCGCGTCACCGTCGGCACCAAAGACGAGATGGCCGCCTTCCAGAACGCCTTCGTCCAGGTCATGCAGACCAACACGGCCGGACTCGAACCCGCACCGCTGCATCCGCGCCTGCGGCAGACTCCGTTCAGCCATCTCTCCTGATCGCAGGCTCGCAGCTCCTAAATCAGACGGCCATCGGATTCCTCCGATGGCCGTCTCCTTTGGCTCGCAACTCCGCTCACTTCCCCGCGGCTCAGAAGATGATCTTCATCGCAAGCTGCGTATTGAACGGCTCCCCGGCTCCAATGCCCGGCGCTCCATAGTTGGCGCCGATCGTCGTGCTGATCGCGCACGCATTCGGATTCGCGCCATTGTTCGTGTCGGTACAGAATCCGTCGCCCGGCTGCGCCAGATTCAGCCGGTTCAACAGGTTGAACATCTCCACGCGAAACTGTGCCGTCACAAATCGCGTGATCTTCGTGTTCTTGAAAACTGAAAAATCCACGTCCGAGAATCCAGGACCGTGCAGGTCGTTGCGATGGCTCGTTCCAAACTGCCCGTTCAGCGACGGGGTATACGCCGTCGAAGTCCAGTTCACAAAATAGCCGGACGTGCTGTTCCCCTGCACGCTCTTCGATATCCCTGTATTCGGATTGATCCCTGGCGTCCTGTCCGCGCGCTCGGCAAACTCGTTCGTCCCGCTGCTCCCGCTGTTACTGGAGTAGATCGTGAACGGCATCCCGCCATGAAAGCTCAACAGCGCATTGAACTGCCAGCCATTCGTCAGCACCGACGGTCCATGATGAAACTCCGGCAACGCATACGTCAGATACGTCACCGAAGTGTTCCGCACGTCGAAGTCGCTGTTCCCATATTCCCCCGCCAGGTCCAGGCTGTTCTGCGGGTTATACAAATAAATCTCGCTGATCTCATCCAGCGAATGCGCAAACGTAAACGCCGACTGCGCCGTCAGCCTGTGCCAGTTGTTCACCCGCAGCGTCGCTTGCAGTGAGTTGTAGTTCGACGTAGCTTCGGATTGAATCTGGTTGATCACCGCGTAGTTCGGATACTGTCCGTAAAACGGCCGCGTCGCGTTCGCTCCACCACTTCCAATCCCCGCCTGGTTGATGTCCACCAGATCGCGCAACCTCCTGCCCGAGCTGCCCACATACCCAATCTGCAGCTCCACATTGCTGCTCAGCGACCGCTGGATGTTCACGTTGTAGTTCTCCACATAGCTCGGCCGCAGATTCGGCTGAATGGCAAACACATTCAGGCTTGAGCAGTTCGCCTGCACCGCGCTTGGATTCGACAGGCACGTATTGCTCGCGCTGAGTGCATTCGGAAACATCGGCTGCCCATACGTGATGTACCCCGCCGAAGGTGCCGTATCGATCGTCTTCACCGTTCCCGCCGGATTGTCCTGCACGCCAAACGCGCCGCCATTGCTGGAGAATCGCGAGTTCAGAAAGTTGACCACATTCGGATTGTCATACCCCAGCCCAAATCCCGCTCGGATCACCGTCTTCCCGTCGCTGCCCGGTTGCCACGCCACGCCCACGCGCGGTCCAAATCCCAGATAGTACTGCTGGTACAGGTTCGCCACATCCACGCCCGCCACAGCCAGGCCATTCGGCGCGCCCGGCAGAAACGTGCTCAGGTCCTTGTTTCCATCGTGAATCGGTCCGCCGTACTCATAGCGCAGCCCATAGTTCAGGCTCACATGCGAGGTCACCTGATACGTATCCTGCGCATACAATCCATATGAATTCAGGAAGACCTGGCGCTTCGGATTCCCCTGCACAATCGACGTTCCGCCCGCGTTGTAGCAGCCCGCCAGAAAATCCGCCAATTGCAGAAAGCGTGGGTCCGATGTCTCCGACGCGGGCAACGTCACGGACCCGGCCGCCATCCCCGTCATCATGTCGCAAGCCGTTCCCGCATTCCCCGACCACGGCCCCTGCGTACCGTCAAAGACAAAGGTGCCGCGCTGGTCCGCCTGATAGAAATCGTCCACCTGCGCCTGCCGAAACTCACCGCCAAAGTGGAATTCATGCTTGCCCACCGTCCACGAAAGCGACTCGTCCAGATGACCCGTAATATCGTTGCGACCCGAGTTCGGAATCCCGCCTACCGTGTCAAATCCATCCGACGACGATCCCAGTCCGCTGCTCGACGACGGCGCAGCAATCTGGATGCGCGGCGCGCCAGCCAGCGACGGCCCCGTCGCTCCCGTATCCAGTCCCAGCCCAATCGGGTTATACGCTGTGCTGGAGTCGGAGAACGCCTGATTGAAGTAGTTCACCCCCATGAAAATCTGGTTGCTCAACTGCGGCGTCAACACCGTGTTATACGTCAACGAATAGTTCTGCACATGAATCGGCGCCGCTTCATAGTACGGCGTCAGCAGTGAAACCGTCGGCGCCACCTGCGTCCCCTGACCCACATACCACTTGAACGAGAGCTTGTTGTTGTCGTTGATCGAGTAATCCAGCTTCACCAGTCCGTTATGGCTGAATCCAAACTCATTCTCCGGATTTGTATAGTTGAACGGCGCCGCCGCTCCCGTCAACGCATTCGCCGGCCACAATCCCTGGTTGCTCCCCGACCCATGCAGCAGGTTCACCGAAGCCTGATTCACCGGCACATTGTACGCATTCAGAATCGAAGTCGCCGCAGCCTGATACGCCGCCGAAGGCTCCGTCGATGGCTGGTTCACGCCAATCGTAAAACGCTGATCCTCATACGTCGTAAAAATGAAAAAGCGGTTCTTCAAAATCGGACCGCCCGCCGAATAGCCGAACTGCTGGTTCCGCAGCTCCGGCTTCGTCAGCGCAAGCTGCGACTGCGCCGCCAGCGCCTCGTTCCGGTTGTAGTAGTAGGCAGTCCCGTGAATCGCATTCGTTCCCGACTTGATCGACAGGTTCACCGTCGCGCCCGGGCTTCGACCCACATCCGGCCCTGCTTCCGTCACCACTGAAACCTGCTCGATCGCATCCAGCGGCAGCGTCACTCCCGCAATCCCCGAAACACCTCCCTGATTCGCCGCCGGAATATTCCACCACACATCGTTGTTGTCCGCGCCTTCAATCTGCCAACTCACCATATCCGGCCGCGTTCCATTCACCGATCCATATCCGCCGCCCGAATACCCCGCATAGCCCGGCGTCATCGCAATCATCTGCGTAAAATCCCGCCCATTCATCGGCGTATCCTGAATCACCTGATTCGGAATATCCGTCGTCTGCACCGTCGAAGTCGTATCCAGCGACATCGCCTCGGCGGAGACCTCCACCGTCTCCCCCATCGAAGCCACGCCCAGCTTCACCGGCAGCGTATACACCGTGCCTGCCGAAACTGGGATTCCGTCGATCTTTTCCTCCTTGAATCCGCTCGCCATCACACGCACCACATACCTGCCAATCGGAATATCGCGAAACGCAAACTCACCTCCACTGGAGCTGATCGTCTTCAGCGTCTCTCCCGTCGCCACGTTCACCGCCGTCACGGCTGCACTCGCCACCACCGCGCCGCTTGGGTCTGTCACCGTGCCGTTGATCGCGCCTCGAAACGTCTGCGCGCATGCCATCCCTGCCGACACACACCACACCGCTGCCAACATCAGAAAAGCTCGAAGATACAAGGGATAACTGCGAATTGCACTCATGCGAACTACCTCCGAAAAATGAAAAAAGTAAGGGCGTTCGCCTCACGAACCGCAAATCGCGAGACGCGGATGAAAGTAAGGATGAAAACCGCTTGGACTGCCGAATAGAAAGACGGAACGAACTTAGCGCTGACAATGAATCGCTATCTTCCTGTCAGAAGCAAGCTCAGGAAACCGCAGGGAAAATCAGACTGGAAAGCTGCTGCTTTTTAGATACGGCAATGCCGCCGCGCACCCGCGCGTCCGGCTCACTCCGCAAAGTTGTCACAGGGTTGTACGCGACCGAAACAGGATTGTTTGGCTTCCATTCTCAAACATAGTTTCACTTTGCATATTTTTGCAAGAAAATAATAACTTCATATAACTTCCTCTTATAGGCGCTATGGGTAATAGCTTCTGCCGCCGCTCCCGCTCATCTTTTCAGCGTTGATGAGAGCGTGTTTCATAAACCAGAAAATCTACCAGAGCCGCTTTGGACTATATGAAACACGATCGAGGAGTCTCATGCGTGATCGTGCCTGCGCCTATGTGGACGAAACACGCTCCAGCAATCGCACCATCAGTTGCTCCGCTTCATGCTGAAAGTGCGCGCTGCACGCGACAGACTCTTCTTCGCCAGGCTCTCTTGCTTCCATCACCGCCTCGGGCACGGTCATCGAACAGGGGCGTGGCAGCGTCGATTTGATCGTTCCCACAATCATGTTCGCAATCTCTTTCACCGCATCCACCACATCGCTCTCCTGCACCGATTTCTCCGGCACAGCAAGCATCACGCTCGTCGCCATCCACGCCAATCCATTGGACATCCGAACCTCGATCCGCCCGTTCCACACACCCGACAGATGGCACCAGCCCGTCACATGCGACGCCTCCATCCAATCAGCCGCTTCCTGCGCAATCAGACGCATCTCGACGCCCAGCATCTGTTCCCAGAACTGGGCGTTTGCCTCTTCGATCTTCGATTCCGACAGTTTTGCATGCATACGCTTCAAAAATCAGGCGGCCGTCGTCCCGTGCGGCTCTCTGCCACACCCTGTTCATCGCCCATTCCCTGTCACTCTTGAAACGTACGGAATCGCGCCACACCGCGCGCCACTGCGCTCACGCCGTCATGCGGTCCAGCGCGGATTCGTTCAAGATCGTCACGCGCGACCCATGCACGCGGATCCACTCCTCACGCCGAAACCTGTTCAGCAACCGCGTCACCGTCTCCCGCGATGTCCCCGCCATATTCGCAATCTCTTCGTGCGTCAGCGCCATCGTAAACTTCAATTCACCGTCCACGCAGCTTGCCGCCCGCGCCCACTCCAGCAACAGTTGCGCCAGCCTGCCGCCCGCCGAGGTCGAAAGCGCCAGCCTGCGCGCATCCCGAAACACCGTCCAGTATTCGGTCGAAAGCGACTGCGCCGCCTTCATGCTGGCCACACCATACTTGTGCAGAAACTCCACAAACTGTTCGCGACGCGCCGTCTTGATCGTGCACGGCTCGATCGTCTCCGCCGTCAACTCATGTGGCGCGTCGGCCAGCGCAGCGTTCAACCCCAACAGGTCGCCCGGCACGGCAATCTTCAGGATCATCGTCTTGCCGTCCCGCGAATTTGTCGAGAGCTTCACCTGTCCGGAGCACAGCACAAACACGTTCCGCGCCACTTCTCCTTCGCTGAAGAGCTTCGCTCCACGCGCATGGCTCACCAGCACGCCCATACGATCAAACTCCTCCAGAGCATCCAGCGGCAGGTTACAGAAAAGCCTTTGATGCCGATGCTGGCAGTGAACGCAATCGTCCGGATGGGAATTCAACTGCTTGAAGGGAGTCATCTCAGTCCTCTGACCTCGGATACTGGGTCAATCCTTTGATTGATCCGTTCCTATATACACAAACAGCGCCAGTATACTGCCCCCGCAATTCCGCAACGCCGGAAATCGACAGCGCCTTTTACTTTCTTTCCCCCGATTCATTCCCCCTCACTTAACAATCGTTTGTTTTTTCTTGCCAATCGCTTCTTGCTCCGTGTACTCTTCCTCACGCTATGCAATTCTTGATCAACCCATACGCTCGCTTTCGTCGGCTCCGCTCACTCGCTTTGCCGGTCGTCGTTGCCACAACGCTCTTCGTCCCCGTCTTTGCACAGACACAGACGCTTCCTCCTTCGGGTCCAGCGCCCGATTCCCCCGCCATCGAGCAACAGGCTCATGCCATGGTCGCAAAGCTGACGCTTGAGCAAAAGATTCATCTGCTCGGCGGCGTCGATGGCATGTTCACGCACGCCATGCCATCCATCCAGCTCCCCCGGCTCAAAATGTCCGACGGTCCGCTCGGCGTCCGCTCCTGGGGACCGACCACCGCCTACGCCGGCGGTGCCGCGCTCGCCGCCACCTGGGACCCCACCGTCGCCCGCAAGGTCGGCGAAGGCCTGGGACGCGACGCGCGCGCACGCGGCGTCGATTTCCTGCTCGCGCCCGGCGTCAACATCTCCCGCTCGCCCGTCAACGGTCGCAACTTTGAATATCTCTCTGAAGACCCTTACCTCAACGCCCAGCTTGCCGTGCAATACATCGAAGGCGTCCAGTCCGAAGGCGTCAGCGCCACCGTCAAGCACTTCGCCGGCAACAACCAGGAGTACGACCGCCACAACGTCAGCTCCGACATCGACGAGCGCACCTTCCGCGAACTCTATCTGCCGCCCTTTGAAGCCGCCGTCAAAACCGCTCACGTCACCGCCGTCATGGACTCCTACAACATGCTGCACGGCGTCCACTCCACCCAGAACTACGACTTGAATACCCGTCTGCTCAAGCAGGAGTGGAGCTTCCGCGGGCTGCTCATGTCCGACTGGGACGCCACCTACGACGGCGTCGCCGCCGCCAACAGCGGAATGGACCTGGAGATGCCTTCGCCTAAGTTCATGAACGAGCAGACTCTGCTCCCCGCCGTCCGCTCCGGAAAAGTCAGCGAGGCCACCATCGACGACAAGCTCATCCGCCTCTTCCGTGTCGCCCTGCGTTACGGCTGGATCGGCCCCAACGCTCGTCCGCAGCAGATGGACGCGCTTCCGCTTTACTCCGTCGCCGACCGCGCCATCGCCCTGCAAGGCGCGCGCGAGAGCCTCACCCTGCTCAAAAACGACCACCACTTCCTGCCTTTCACCGCGACCCGCGTCAAAACCATCGCCGTCATCGGCCCCGATGCCTATCCCGCCATTCCCGGCGGTGGCGGCTCCTCGCATGCCACGGCTTTCGATCCCGTCAGCCTGCTCACCGGCCTTGCCAACGCGGCAAACTCCGCCGGCATCCATGTGCTGTATGCGCGCGGACTCCCGGCACCCGGTGACATCTTCCGATCCACACACTTCGACTCACCCGTCCGCGTCGAACACTTCGACAATCACGACTTCACCGGCTCACCGGCCTCCACCACCACACAGCGGCAGATCAACGACCTCAAGCCGGCCATGTGGGATGTCGTCGATCCCCATCCACGCGGTCTCCGCTACACCGCCACCTACACGCCCACCTCCTCCGGCGACTTTCTCCTGCTCGCCGCCGCCTCCGGCGAAGACGCCTACACCGTCCGCGTCGATGGCAAACAGCTTCTCGACCAGCCCCATCGCGAAGGCCAGTTCCCGCTTTCCACCACGCTTCACCTCACCGCCGGCACACCCATCCACATCGTCGCCGACTACATTCCGCAGGCGCCCGGCATCCGACTTGCGCTCGGTCTCCGCGCAGTCTCTGATCTCATCCCCGCCGACGCCCTGCGCATCGCCGCCAAAGCCGATGCCGTCGTCCTCTCCGTCGGATTCGATCCCGACACCGAAAGCGAAGGCTACGACCGCACCTTCACCCTGCCCTGGGGACAGGACGCGCTCATCGCCGCCGTTGTGGCGGCCAATCCAAA
>JAJZHE010000011.1 GCA_021804655.1 Acidobacteriota bacterium | reverse complement strand
TGCATTGCTCCATCCGAAGCCGACCTCATTGGACTTGTAGCCGGTGAGAACGTGCACGGAGGAATTTCCCGAGACAACGTTATATTTTTCACGAATCGTCTTGTCCTGCGCGAAGCCGCGATCGATGGTTAAAGTAAATTTTTGCGCAATGCGCAGCGCATCCGCGTGATATCCGTTGGCATCGAGACCAGCGACGGCGATCCAATTTGTAGGTGCCCAGCCAAATGGTTCATCCCATTGCAGTCCGGTATTGGTGTCGCTCATGGACAAGCCACCCGGGCGCTCGATGGCAGGGAGATGATGGACAATGCTGTCGGCCTGTGAACGCGTAGCGACACCGGCCCACAGAGGATAGAACCACGAGATGTAAGCGTAATGCGATGAGCGCTGATGAATGAAATCATAGTCGGCAAAGACCCCCTGATCGGCGCGCCACAGGAAGCGGTTCATATCCACACGGCGGCGGTTGGCCATTTCGCTCCATCGATGAGCGTCTTGCGGCTTGCCGAGAAGGTGAGCAAAATGCGCCAAATCTTCTTCGTAACGGAAAAGCAAACTATTGAGGCAGACCGGTGCGTAGTGATGCGTGGCACCGGAGAAAGCCTCGAAGCGGAAACTGGGATCGAAGCCCGACTCACGCATGGCGCGATCACCCTCATAGAAGTCGCGCGTCAGACGGTATCCATCCACCACTGCATTGGCGCAGACGGCAGAGTGTGTGATGTCACAACTTGTGTGGCGGAGTCGCTCGATCTCTGCGGCATCCGGGTGCTCGACAGATTTTTCCAGAAAGCCGTGATCCTGATCGGGATGCGCGAGTAGCCAGCGGATGATATCCGGATAATAGGTGCTGTCGTCCGCCATCTCAGGCACCGGGCCTGCACCATAGTCGTAGTAGCGCGTCAGACCGGTGTTACCCGCGCGATGCTCAGGACGCATCCAGGTTGAGTGGTCTTTTTCCGCCATTGCATAGGCTTGCGCCAGCCACGCGTCGGCCTCCGTCTTGCTGGAAAAGCTGGATGGATCTTCATACACGGCACGGATCATCGACGTAAGAAACGGCGCCTGCGAGCGTGTGAGGTAATAGGTGCGGTTAGCGTTGAGCGTTGCGCCATAGTGCTCAATCTCAAAAAAGAAATTCTCCACCATGTTGCGCGCCATCGGCGCGCGATGATCGGCAATCAGCCCCAGGATGATGAAGTAGCTGTCCCAGCCGTACATCTCATTGAAACGCCCGCCGGGCACAATGTAAGGCTTCGGCAAATACAACAGGCCATTCTCGCCCATCTCTTCCGGCATGACATCGCCCAGTTTTTCGATAGTCCGCGGTAGATGATGAATGGTGACACCACAGTGCTCCGCCGTTTGCAGTACGTCAGACGGCGGCGTGAAGTCGGCTGGAAGATACAGCACTGGATGGGTGGTGACCTTGCTGTCCACCAGAGAGTGGCAATCGGTCATGGAACGCGTGAGGGTGTCCCAGGTGTGATGAATATACGCCAAGGTTGCAGACGCATCTGGCTGCGCCGCAGGAAGTGTTTGAGCGAGGAGGAGATTCGTGGACGCTAGCATCGCGATCGGGATCACCAGGGACGGTAAAAGATGCAAAGGTTTCATAACACGGGAGTGTATCGCACGGAATGGCCGTCCTGCACCCGCGTACTTTGCGCGCTCTCGTTTCAACCGTATGATGCATGATTGCACAAAAAAGCAATCTGGACCTTCAAATGCATGCAAATGGACATGCGCAGCTAAAACAAAACCGCCTGAGACTGGAACTGAGTCCTCCAGGCCCAAGCGGCAAGCCGTCCTATGGCAGGATTTTGTTTTGTTCCACCCGAGCTAAGACGCTAATGCTCCTCAACATCAGCGCCTAAGCACAAAATCAACGGGGAGTATTCAGCCGGAGACCGCTCTGGCCAGAATACCTCCGGAAGCTGAAATTGCTTGGGTCCGGATGGGCTATCCTGCTCCCTTCACCGCGGAGGTCTCAGTGAAGTGCAAGTTAATCCTATATTTTCCAATCGGATAGACAAGTTCCATCGGGTAGCGCCAGGGGGTATCATACTTTGAATCAAGCGAGGGTAGATTCCTTCTGTAAGCAAGTCAAGCCTATCGATTCAAAAGACTTTTCGTTGCTCTTGTGGCAATATTGATTCTTGCTTAAAAATGTATAGACAGATTGTCGCGATGCACGTATCATACGTGGCAAGGAAAGAATGCCATTGCCCACGGTTCTGAAGTCGGTTAGCGGCGGCAAGGAATCCGTCGAAAGCACAAAACGCAGCGAAGTGAATCTCTTCTTGCCCGACTCCGAGGGAGAGAGAGCGCTTGTTCGCGAGCAACTGGATCGAATTCTGGCGCACTCGCTCTTTGCACAGAGCAGACGCTATCCAGGATTGCTCCGGTTTGTGGTGGAGCAGACTCTGCGTGGAGATGCGGATCAACTTAAAGAGCGACTGATCGGCATTGAAGTCTTTGGCCGTGCACCGGATTATGACGCCAACGCAGACCCTGTGGTGCGTGTGACGGCTGGCGAGATTCGCAAGCGGCTGGCGCAGTACTACTACGCCCCGGAACATTCCGGCGAACTGCGGATCGAACTGCCGACTGGGGGCTATCAGCCGCAATTCGTGTGGTCAGATACGCCTGAACAGAAGGATGCTCTGGCTGAAGCCCCGAAGACAAAGCATGGCGGTGAAAGTGAGTTGCAAGCCGAAAATGGCACGCGTCCCGCTTCACCTGTCGTGCTTTTCTCGCATGGACACGGAGCGCAAAAAGGTCATCGTTACTCTGGAACAACGGGGCATCTGGTGGCGACGGTGCTGATGGTGGTTGCGGCCCTGGCAGCAGGAATCTTTTGGGGCTACTGGTTTCATGCCCCCCGCCCGCAGGCTCCGGTGGATCATACGGTAGAGGATTTCTGGCAGCCGGTCACATCTGGAGATTCGACTGTAACCATCTGCCTGGGTGAGCCTGCGCGCGATACCAGCGACGATGACGACTGGTCCAAACCGATACCACACACCGTCGCCTCGGAGCCTCTGTATGTTCATCTGCATCTTTCGGGACTGTTTGCCCTGGCGGATGTAATCACCTTGACACGCATCGAAGTCCCGTTGCAGTCCGCGCATAAACCGTTCCGCGTGACTGCCGCCTCCGAAGCCAGCTTCGGTGAATTGCGTGAGGGGCCGGTGGTGTTGATTGGCGCATTCGATAACCTGTGGGCGATGCGCATGACACGCAACCTGCGTTTTGGATTCGATTCAGCTAACGGCACGGCTTTGATTGTGGATCGAAAAAGCAAAAACCGCACCACCTGGGCAACGGACTGGGATCAGCCCTACGAGAAACTTGCCCGTGATTACGCCATCATTGGACGCTTTCGCGACCAGATCACCGGCCAGCCTGTGATTCTGGTCTCGGGAATCTCCGAAGAAGGCACGGAAGCCGCTGGTGAGCTGATCTCCAATGCCGCCGATCTAAAGCAATTGCTGCGAAACGCTCCCCCGAATTGGCGGTCGATGAATATGGAAGCCGTGGTCGAGACGCAGGTAATCGAAGGTCATGCCGGTCCACCGTCCGTGCGAGCCGTTGAGTTCTGGCCCTGACCTTGATGGCGATCTGGAGCCACACTGGCCAAAGTGGTTCCTGCACTGCGATTTTTCCTTCTCCTCGCTTGCGTTTGCGCCGGTCACATGTTAACTCTTAATGCAACATTGATCGCTCGACATCTCAGTCGTGCACTTTGCTGACGAGGAAAATCCATGCAAATTGGAACAGTGATCCGGGAGTTTCGCCAACAAAAAGGTATGTCGCAGGGAGATATCGAGAAGCGCACCGGGCTGCTTCGCTGCTATCTGTCACGGGTGGAGAACGGGCATACGGTGCCCTCACTCGACACATTGGCCAAGATCGCAGATGCGATGGACATTCCCGTGGCGCAATTCTTCAGCGATGGGCAGATTGCCAAGGATATGTCGGCTCCCAAGATGAGCGAAGAAGAGCTGCGCTTCATGAGCCAGATACGACGCTATTCGATGAACCTGAGCGAAAGCGACAGGAAGCTGCTGCTGGCGATGGTCAAGAAGTTTTCATCGACATCGGTGCGCTGAATCAGTGCGCTGAGCTGTTTTTTAATGCAAAATTCCGACCGTACTGAGATAGAAGCCAAAAAGCACCAGCACTCCGCTGACCATGACCACGGCGACGCGGCGACGCGCCAGGAACTCGGCTCGCGGCGAACCAAGCTGAGGCACCAGTGGTAGCGAGAAGAGAATGCCGCCAAGAAATCCGCCAAGATGCGCCATATTGTCAATGCGGACGCCGACCGGCACCACCATGGTGCCGAAGCCGATGACAAAATTGATGGCCGCAAAGTAAATCACGTAACGGCGCAGGCTCGCCAACTCTTTGGGCGGCATGGGCAGTCGAGGAGATTTGAGCAGGATGATCAGCACGCCGGCCAGGCCGAAGACCGCGCCCGATGCACCCACACCAACTGCATCCGTGCTGTGAAACGCCTGACTGACGCCCATCGAAAGCAGATTGCCCGCAGCGCCAGAGAGCAGGTAGGCACAGAAAACGCCCCAGGCTCCCAGCAGTGGCTCGCCGAGCAGACCCAGGTTCCACAGGCACCACATATTGGAGGCGAGATGCCAAATGCCAACGTGGACAAACATTGCAGTTACGATCCGCCACCACTGTCCATCGGCAAGAATAGCCTGGGGATTATTCGCGCCCCAGTGGAGTAACTGCTCAGCGGTCGGGCTGACAAAGCTGACATGCGCAAATAGCATGGCGAGAAAGACCAAGCAGTTCACCGCAACAAGCGAATATGTGGCTGGCGCCCAGGCCCAGGAACGGGTGCCACGCGAGCGGCGGCGGCCAAACTCACGCGCGCGGACGGAGCGCAACTGCTCCTGCTGCCATGGCGGAAGAGCATCTTCCGCCGCACGATCTTCAGGAGGCAGAATCTGAGGTGGTTGTCCTGGAAAAACGCGTTCGCTGGAATCCCCGTCCATGTCTTCACTTTAGAGTGGAAAGCTGGAACTGGCAAAAGCGCAGATTCGCGTAAGGTTGTAACCTGAAAGAGTTGAGCAGGTAGTCGCTCTTCGGGTTTGCGACGATGCAACCGCAGGAGTAGAGAACAGGAGGCAGGCAGATTGCAGGAAGAACAGCGAATGATTCGCCGGGCGCTGCTGAGCGTGACGGACAAGACCGGATTAGTGGAGTTTGCGCGATTGCTGGTGGAGTTTGGAGTGGATCTGGTATCGACGGGTGGCACAGCACGTGCGTTGCGGGAAGCCAGTATCCCCGTAAGAGAGATTAGCGAGCTGACGGAGTTTCCCGAGATGCTCGATGGCCGTGTGAAGACACTGCATCCGCGCGTGCATGGCGGGTTACTTTATATTCGTGGAAACGCCGAGCACGAGGCGGCTGTACGCACGCACGGCATTGAGCCGATCGATATGGTGGTGGTGAATCTATACGCTTTTGAAAAGACAGCGCAGACGCCGGGAGTAAGATTTGGTCAACTGATTGAAAACATCGATATTGGTGGGCCTTCCATGGTGCGCTCCGCGGCAAAAAACTTCCGCGATGTGGCAATTGTGACGAACGTAGCCGATTATGCCTCACTGAGCGAAGAGTTGCGCCAAAACGCGGGCAGCCTAAGCTTGAATACGCGCTGGAGACTGGCGCGCCAGGCATTTGCCACGACGGCTGCCTACGATGCGGCCATCGCATCGACGTTGGAAATGATTCCATCGGCTGGGGATGCGGAGTCCACGATTACATCTGATGTTCAAGCGCTGCCGCAGACGCTCCGCGTGAATATGCCGCTTGCCATGCCGCTTCGCTATGGCGAGAATCCTCACCAGAGAGCCGCGCTCTATTCCAATGGGACGAAGACAGGAATTGCCGGAGCCGAACAGCTTCAAGGTAAGGATCTAAGCTTTAATAATCTGGTCGATCTGGATGCCTGCTGGGCGCTGGCGCAGGAGTTTCCCGAGCCGACGGTGGCGATTATCAAGCATACGAATCCATGTGGCGTAGCGACAGGAGCGACGGTGCGAGATGCCTATGGAAAAGCGCTGGCCGCAGATCCAGTCAGCGCATTCGGCGGAGTGATTGGCATCAACCACACCGTAGACGGCGAAGCAGCCGCAGAGATTGCCAAGCTCTTCACAGAGGCAATCGCGGCGCCGGATTACACGCCGGAAGCGTTGGCCGTCTTTGCTGCGAAGAAGAATCTGCGTGTGCTGCGCGTGACTCCAGCAGCCGACGGGATGACGATCAAGCATATCTCCGGCGGGATACTGGTGCAGGACGCCGACTGTGCCAGGATTGGGGCTGAAGATATGAAAGTCGTAACGCAACGCAAACCCACCCAGAAGGAGATTGCGGCCATGCTCTTTGCCTGGCGCATCTGCAAGCACGTGAAGTCCAACGCGATTGTCTATGCTCGCGACGGACAGACGCTTGGCGTGGGCGCCGGACAGATGAGTCGGGTGGATGCTGCAAGATTTGGCGCGCTGAAAGCGGTTCTGCCGCTGGAGGGATGTGTAGTTGCCTCCGACGCATTTTTCCCGTTCCCCGACGGTCTGGAGGTTGTGGTCCAGGCGGGAGCAACTGCGATCATTCAACCCGGCGGGTCGGTTCGGGACGCGGAAGTGATTGCGGCAGCCGATAGGCTGGGCGTGGCAATGGCGTTCACCGGTATTCGGCATTTCCGCCACTGAAAGATCAGGATTGCACGGAAATAAGGATTCGACGAAACACCGAAAGGATACAATCGTCCAAGTAAAGGATGGGGTGCAAGGTGTTCTGCGCAATTTAGCTGCGATGTGGCAACCGAATTGCGCAGACCACAAGTGCCCGGGAGTGCTGATGAATCGAGTAAACAACCAAGCCCTGCGCAGCCTGCGCGCTTTGGTACTGGGAGCACTGGTCACAACGGGAATATGCGCAGCGGCACAAGCCACGACTCCCTCGACCACTGCCCCTGCCCATTCACCCGCACCGAAGCAGACACCGGATGCGATAACGACTTCAGCCGCTGCTGCAAAATCCGCAACACCGTCGCTGACGACTCCGGATCGAGCATCGTCTTATTACCATGCGGCCCTTGCGCATACCTACGAGGAGATGGCCACCAACTACGGCCGTCAGGATTATGCCACTCGCGCCGAAGAAGAATTCAAGCTGGCTCTGAACGCCGATCCACAATCGCCTGAACTGGCGGCCCAGCTTGCCGAACTTTACTTCCGCACGGGAAGAATCCGCCAGGCAATTGAGACAGCTCAGGCGATCGTGCAGAAAGACCCAAATAATCTGGACGCCCATAAAGTGCTGGGCAGCATCTATCTGCGCTCGCTCGGAGAGCAGCAGAATGCCGCTTCGCAGGTTGCACCCGCAGAGCAGATGGTGGACCTGGCGATTGAGGAGTACAGTAAAATCGCCGCACTGGAACCGAACAACGTCGAGAATCATTTGGTTCTGGGCCAGCTTTACACGGTCAAGCATGACGCAACCAAGGCAGAGTCGGAATTCCAGACGGCGCGTTCCCTGGAGCCGTCTTCAGAGGATGTCGTGATGAGCCTGGCGCGACTCTATGCTCAGAATGGAGACCCGCAGCGCTCAGCCGACATGCTTGCTTCCGTCCCACAGGATCAGCGAACTCCACAGATTGAGTTTGCTCTGGGCGCAACTTACGAACAGTTGAAAGAGCGCGGCAAGGCGATAGCCGCCTATCAAAGCGCAGCAAAGATGGATCCAGGCAATGTGAATGTGAACCGTGCACTGGCTCAGGCGCTGCTGGCTGACAACCAATTGGATGCTGCGCTGAAGCAGTTCCAGGATATGGCAACAGCCAATCCGCAAGATGTCAATACTCTGAACCGCATCTGTGAGATTCAGCGGCGTATGGGCAAATATGACGACGCCCTGGCAACGGCGCGCGCAGCGCTGGCGAAGGACCCGAACTCACTCGAAGCCGGTTACAACGAGGGCCTGCTGTTGGATGTATTAGGGCGCTACGATGAGTCGATCGCCGCCTATAAACAAATGCTGGATGTAACCAGCCATGCGAACGGCGCATACACCCAGGAAGAAAAGGCCAACCGCAGCGTCTTCCTGGAGCGCTTGGCTGCGGTCTATCAAGAAAACAATAAGACCCAGGATGCCATTGCAACCTATCAAAAACTGATTGCGATGGGGAGTGAATTTGCCAAGCGTGGCTATCAGGGAGAAGTCGATACATATCGCGATGCGAAGATGTTTAATGAAGCGACAGCGGCATGCCGCAAGGCTGTGGCGGAGAATCCGAATGATCGCGACCTGAAGCTGCTGCTTGCCTGGGAACTGGGCGATACGGGAAAACTGGATGAGGCAATCTCGATTGCCCGCAGCCTGCTGAATGGCACAAGCGCAGATATGGATGTCTATCTGCAGATTTCACAGATTGAAGCACGCCAGCACCACTGGAAAGAGGCCGAGCAGGCTCTGGAAAAAGCTGCCCCGCTGGCAACCAAGAAAGAAGACAAAGCTAATGTTCTCTTCCAGCAAGGCTCACTTGCCGAACAGCAAAAACACCTGGATCAGGCCGAGCAGGACTTTCGTAAAGTGCTGGATATAGATCCAAACAATGCGATAACCTTGAACAATTTGGGATTCATGCTTGCCGACAAGACCAATCGTTATGCGGATGCGCTGAAGTACATCCGAAAGGCGGTAGATCTGGAGCCGATGAACGGGGCCTATCTGGACTCTCTGGGATGGGTTTACTTCAAGCTGGGTGATTACGAACCTGCCGAAGAATATCTGCGCAAGGCCGTGGAACGCTCGGGAACAGACCCGACAGTCCATGACCATCTGGGCGATCTCTACGAAAAAACCGGACGAATCCGCCTGGCTGCATCTCAGTGGCAGATTTCGCTTCAGGAGTTCAGCAAGTCGGCACCCGCCGATGTTGACTCCGCCGAGGTGGCTAAAGTGCAGAAGAAGCTGGAAAGCGCACGCACTCGGCTAGCGAAGCAGGATAGCGTCCTCAATGGGGTTGCGAAGTAGCCCTGACAGCAGTTTGACCCTCCGCGAGTGATTGCGCTCTCGGAGGGTCATTGCTTGCCGCAATTTACTGGTGCTCGGCGGCGTCTTTTGCGTATAGATCGGCATTCACCTTATCCACCAGTGCTGTGCCGGTGTCGATGAAGACCGGATATTGCGCAAAGGCATCGACGCTGTAATCCCGCGCAAACTCCTTCGGCTTGTCGTGATAGATCATGTCGAGTTCGCGCAGCCCGACATAAGCCATCGTATAAGGTTTTTGCGCAATGGTTGCTTCGATCACTCCATCTCTGATCTCACTCAGCGTATCCGCTTGCACATCCATCGCGATGACCACTCGATCTGTCGCATGCTGTCGGCGCACGGCATCCGCAACCACTTTTCCGGATGAAGCCTCCAGGCAAATAAAGGCGGAAACTTTGGCTGGGCCTGTCTGGTTCAGATATTGCATCGCGTTGTCGAAGGCGTTCCGGGAGTCACCCTTGATGTTGACCACATCCAGTATCTTGATCTCCGGGTGTTGTTCAAAGACGTCCTTGTAGCCCTTCAGGCGATCATCCATATTCGGCTGGCCTGTGATGGTGAAGAAGACGACGTTTCCACGCCCACCCAGTCGCTCCACAACGCGTTCGCCCCCCAGATGCCCAGCCGCCAGATTGTTGGTCCCAATAAAAAACAGGCGATGACTGCTCGGTGCATCGGAATCCATGGTGATGACGGGGATGTCGTCGTTGACCGCACTGTCGATTGCAGGTTTCAGGAGCGCTTCATCGGCTACCGAGATGAGAATGCCTGCTGGTTTGGCAGCAATCGCCTGCTGCAATGCTTTCAGTTCCGCCTGTGGATCATAGCTGTCAGGCCCAACGACGCGACCGGTTACGTGATAACGGACCGCTGACTGGTTGAAACCTGCTGCCGCCGTCTTCCAGTATGGCAAAGAGAGGTTGGCGGAAACGAGATAGTAGACCTCAGAGGTAGAGTGACGCCCGCAGCCAGAGAGAACCAGGAGCGCCGAGACAGTTGCCATTGCCGAAATCATTCGTATCGATGACATAAGGATCCTCCTACGTCGAGATGGTTCAGCACATATCCGTTTTCATCCTGGGCGATCCAGCCAAAGAGCAGAACTGCTGGAACGCTCAGTACGCTCATCGGGAGTCTACTCAGGAACGATGAAGCATACTCTCATGCAACTGCTGTGTCTACCCGTGCAAGCTGGTTTTTGTGCCTGAGGATTTTTGAGACAGAGGCACACGGTTTACTCTCAAGGTAGGGGAGTAGCAGACCAGTGACGTGTTCTGAAAGGCAGGTTCAGGCCGATGTGCGATGACAGAATTTCTCCAGAATTGAGACCTCTCGCGCCCTCTATTGCCGTCAGCGACGCGGACCATGATCTTTTGGCGCAGCGGGATCAGCCAGAGTCTACACATCTTTATCGCACGCCATTTGTCCGTGATTGTGGGCGAATTCTGCACGCCCGTGCGTTTCGCCGACTGGCCGGCAAAACACAGGTTTTCACGCGCAACCAGATGGAGAACGACCACTCCCGCAGTCGCCTTACGCACACGCTGGAAGTAGCCCAGATTGCGCGCACGATAGCTTCAGCCCTGGGGCTGAATGCGCATTTGGCGGAGGCGCTCGCTCTGGTTCACGATATTGGGCATCCGCCATTTGGTCACGCCGGAGAGCGGGCACTCGATGCCGCGCTGGTTCCGCACGGAATGCGCTTCGATCACAACCTGCACGCGCTGCGCATCGTAACCAGTTTTGAAGAGCGTCATGCAGGCTTCCGCGGCCTGAATCTGACCCTCGGCGTCCGCGAAGGAATCATCAAACACTCTCGGGATTACAGCGCCGCAGAACATCCCGAGCTATCAGCATATTTTCTCGATCAACTTCCTCCCGTGGAAGCACAGTTAATCGACCTCGCGGACGAAATTGCCTATCTCACCGCAGACCTCGAAGATGGAATGGAGGCAGGGATTCTGGACCTGAAGATCGTGCGCGCGGAGCTTGCCTGCTTTGATCGTGCCTATCGCAGTGCCGAGGAAAAATATCCGAGCGCTGCTGAACGACTGCTGCGCAACGACGCGTTAAAGACAATCCTGAACTCGCTGGTGACAGACTTGATGAGCGAGGTATCGCGCCGGGTCGAGACGAATGGAATCCATACACTATCCCAGGTTCGCTCAGCACGGGGGCGCCTGGCAGCTTTCAGTGCGGATCGACAGGAAGATCGCGGCACACTGCGGCGATTTCTTTACCACTATTTGTACGAATCAACTGAGTTGGAAGTTGAGCACAAGCGTGGTGCGGAGATCATCTGTACGCTTTTTGCGCACTGGATCGCTGACCCTGAGCAGCTTCCCGCCGATCATGCTGCACGCGCAGCAAAAGAAGGCGCTGCACGCGCAGTCACAGATTATATAGCGGGAATGACCGATAGTTATATCGAGCAGGCGTGGAGCCGATTTCAGAGATAGCAGGCATGCTGAAGCCTGCGAAGTTCTTCGGATTCAGTCTCCCGCGGCTTGCTCCATCTCAGAGCCAATGCGGTGCAGCTTCATAAATCGCCATTGCAGCTTGTCAAAGAAGAGATAGACTACGGGCGTAGTGAATAGAGTGAGCATCTGCGAGACGATAAGGCCGCCAACAATGGTAATGCCCAGCGGACGACGCAGCTCCGAACCCTGCCCGAGGCCGATGACCAGCGGCAATCCACCGAAAAGCGCAGCCATCGTCGTCATCATGATGGGGCGAAAGCGCAGAATACTGGCTTGATAGATCGCCTCAATCGGTGGCAACCCCTGCTCGCGCTCTGCTTGTAGCGCAAAGTCGATCATCATGATCGCGTTTTTCTTCACGATTCCGATCAACAGCAGAATTCCGATGAGAGCGATGATGCTCAGGTCGGTGCGTGTCAACAGCAGCGCAAGAATGGCTCCAACGCCCGCCGAGGGAAGGGTGGAGAGAATCGTTAGAGGATGAATCAGGCTCTCGTAGAGAATTCCAAGCACGATATAAACAGCAATAATGGCAGCCAGAATAAGCCAAGGCTCGGTGCGCAATGACTCCTGAAATGCCTGCGCGGTGCCCTGAAACGTTCCGTGAATAGCTGCGGGCATGCCCAACTCACGCTCAGCCCGCTGGACGGCGCTGACGGCCTGTCCGAGAGCGACATTGGGGGCAAGGTTGAAGGTTTCGGTGACCGCTGGATACTGCCCCTGATGATTGACCTGAAGTGAGGTGCGCGCCGACTCAAAGTGCGCAATCGCTGCAAGCGGGACCATTGCCCCTGTGCTGCTTTTCAGAAAGATTCCATTCAAAGAGTCTGGACTTTTTTGGTACTTTGGTGCGACTTCCATCACGACAAAATACTGATTGAGAGCCGTGTACATGGTGGAAACTTCGCGCTGGCCAAAGGCATCATAGAGCACCTGATCAATGGTGGTTGCGGTCAGTCCCAGCCTGGATGCGGTATCGCGGTTAATCACCAGCTTTTCTTCCAGACCCTGATCCTGCTGGTCGGTGGAGACATCGCGCAGCTCAGGAAGGGTGCGCATCTTGGCCAGCAGGCGTGGTGCCCAGTTGTTCAGTTCCTCCAGATTTTCGTCCACAAGGGTGTATTGATACTCTGCATCTGCGGCGCGCCCGCCGGTCTGGAACTCCTGCTGCACCTGGAGAAAGAGTGCGGCGCCGGGAACGCTGGTGAGTTTATTGCGCAGCCGGTTGACAACTGCGTCGGCTGATATTTTGCGCACGCTGAGCGGCTTGAGTGAGATGAACATGCGACCGACGTTATTGCTGCCGCCGCCTGGACCGGCGCCTCCGGCAAAGGCGATGATCGTATCTACGGCAGGATCGTCAAGCACCATCTGAGACAGTATGGTTTGTTTTTCCTTCATCGCATCAAAGCTGATGTCCTGCGACGCGCGGGCAGACCCCGTAAGGCGCCCTGTATCCTGCTCAGGGAAAAAGCCCTTGGGTACGATGATAAACAGATAGACATTGAGCAGGAATGTGGCAATCGTGACCACCAGAATGAGCGCCTGGTGACGCAAAACCCAGCGTAGGCCTGCCGCATATTCATCCGCCATCCAGCGAAAGACACGTTCGCTGGCTTTGTATACCTTGCCATGATGCGCTTCATTCACAGGATGCAGAAATTGCGAGCACATCATCGGTGTGGTCGTCAGCGAGACCAGCAAAGAAACCGCGATGGCGACACTGAGCGTCACCGCAAACTCGCGAAAGAGAATGCCGACCACTCCGCCCATCAGCAGCAGCGGCAGAAAGACAGCAACCAGAGATGTGCTCATGGAAAGCACAGTGAAACCGATCTCCCTGGAACCGCGCATCGCCGCATCTAAGGGCATCATTCCCTGCTCCAGATAACGCGCGATGTTCTCAATGACGACGATGGCATCGTCCACCACAAAGCCAGTGGAGATGGTAAGCGCCATCAGTGAAAGGTTATCCAGGGTGTAACCGAGCAGATACATGACGCCAAAGGTGCCAACCAGCGAAAGCGGCACGGCGATGGACGGGATGATCGTCGCCCACACCTCGCGGAGAAAAAGAAAGACCACAAAGACGACCAGAAGCACGCTGATCACCAGCGTCTTCTCGACATCCTTCACGCTTTCGCGAATCGTCGTCGTGCGATCCACGCCAATGCTCAGCTTGACAGTGGGAGGGATCTCCGCCTGCAAGCGAGGCATCTGGCTGAGGACATTATCGACGGACTGAATGACGTTTGCGCCCGGAACCTTGAAGACTACAATCGCGATCGCCGGCAAGAGCGTCGATCCCGGCCCGTTGTTCGTGCCCGCCAGTCCCGCAGACTCAATGTTTGACACCGAATCAATGACATCACCCAGGTCAGAGAGTCGCACCGGTGCGCCTGTCGTTGCGTTATAGCCAACAACAAGTGGCGCGTATTCGCTGGCCTTGAATATCTGATCATTGTCGGTGATCAGCCAGCGATTCTGCAGATCATGCAACGAGCCTTTCGGGCTATTGGCGTTGGCGCTCCCCAACGTTGTACGAATGCTCTCCAGACCAATGCCAAACGCGCTGAGCTGCATCGGGTTCAACTCAGCCCGCACCGCGGGGCTGGAACTGCCGCCGACGAAGACCTGCCCAATTCCGTTGATCTGGGAAATCTTTTGCGCAAGGATGGAGTCCGCCATGTCATACATCTGCGGTAGAGGAACGACTGGAGAGGTGAGACGAAGAATCAGAATCGGCGCGTCGGCGGGATTGGTCTTGCGATAGCTAGGATTCTGCGGAAGATAGGACGGTAACTGACTGCGCGCCGCGTTAATCGCGGCCTGCACGTCCCGTGCCGCCGCATCGATATTGCGATTGATGTCGAACTGGAGCGTGACGGCCGTGGCACCGAGCGAACTCGAAGAAGTCATCTGCGTAACACCGGCGATGCGCCCAAACTGCTTCTCCAGTGGGGCGGCAACATTCGATGCCATCGTCTCCGGGCTGCCGCCGGGCAATCCGGCACTGACGGAGATGGTGGGCAAATCAACTTCAGGGAGTGAGGCTACGGGCAGTAGCGAATAGGCAACTGAACCAGCCAACAGCAGCGCCATGCTGAGCAGCGAGGTGGCGACCGGACGGCGGATAAATGGAGCAGACAGATGCATTGGATTCCTTGTTCCCGCGATCAGTCGGCGGAGATGGCATGCAGGTTTTCTGCGACCGCTCCGGCAGAGCTTCTGGGCTTCTGGCGTTGTCTCCAATGGGCCAACCGGTCAAAATAAAGGTAAACGACCGGCGTCGTGTAGAGCGTGAGCAACTGTGAGACCAGCAGTCCCCCGACGATCGTGATGCCAAGCGGTCGGCGGAGTTCTGAGCCGACACCCGAGCCGAATGCCAGCGGAACGCCTCCCAGCAAGGCCGCCATCGTCGTCATCATGATCGGGCGAAAACGCAGCAGGCATGCCTGGAAAATCGCCTCTCTTGCCGTCTTGCCTTCCACGCGCTCTGCCGCCAAAGCAAAGTCGATCATCATAATGGCGTTCTTCTTGACGATGCCGATCAGCAGGATGACGCCGATCAGCGCGATGATGCTGAAATCTGTATGCGTGAGTAGAAGCGCGAGAATCGCCCCAACGCCGGCGGACGGCAAAGTCGAGATGATGGTGATCGGATGAACGTAGCTTTCATAGAGAACGCCCAGCACAATGTAGACGGTGATCAGCGCAGCCAGAATCAGGATCGGCTCATTCGACAGTGAGGCGCGAAAGGCGGCGGCTGTGCCCTGGAACTCTCCATTGATACTGGCAGGCAGACCGATCTGGCGCTCGACACGCTGTGTAGCGGCCACGGCGTCGCCAAGGGATTTACCGGGAGCAACATTGAAACTGATGACAGTGGCCGGGAACTGTCCCTGATGTCCGATGGACAACTGCGCTCGCGCCTGTTGCCAGTGAGCCAAATTGCTCAGCGGTACCTGCGTTCCGTTTGCGGATTTCACGTAAAGATCGGCAAGCACGCCGGGATCGGTCTGGAATTGCGGACTCACTTCCATCACCACGTGATACTGATTGAGCTGCGTAAAGATGATGGAAATTTGCCGCTGACCGAAGGCGTCGTAGAGCGTGTTATCAATGTCTGCGACGGCCACACCCAACCGGGAAGCAGTATCCCGATCAATTACGAGTTGCGCTCCAAGACCCTGATCTTGCAGATCGCTGGCGACATCTCGAAGCTCCGGCTGCTGCTGCATTGCTGCAACCATCCTGCGCGTATAAATCGACAACTCATCTGGATTCGGGTCTTCCAGTGAGTATTGAAATTCCGTACGGCTGACACGATCCGCGACCGTCAGGTCCTGCGACGGCTGAAGATAAAGCCGGATCCCCTTCACACGATCCACCGCGGGTTGCAGTCTTGCAATCACTTGCGATGCAGATAATTTTCGCTCGCTGAGCGGCTTCAGATTGATCTGTATGCGCCCGCTGTTCAATGTCATATTTGTGCCGTCCACGCCAATGAACGACGATATGCTTTCAACAGCCGGGTCTTTGAGTACGACATCGGCCAACTCCTGCTGACGCTCGGCCATGTTGCCAAATGCGATCGATTGTGGAGCTTCCGATATGCCAAGAATGACACCCGTATCCTGCACCGGGAAGAATCCCTTGGGGACAATCACAAAAAGCACAATTGTGGCAACGAGCGTACCAATCGTGATCAACAGAGTAAAAAACTGATGACGCAGAATCACCTTCAGCGTCCGTCCATACCACTCAATCACCCACTCGAAAACCCGCTCGGATGCGCGATAAATTGCCCCCTGCTGCTCTGCTGGTTTATGTCGCAGAATGCGCGCGCACATCATCGGAGTAAGCGTGAGGGAAACCACAGCCGACACCAAAATGGTCACAGCAAGTGTGACCGCAAATTCGCGAAAGAGTCTGCCCACGACATCGCCCATAAAAAGCAGCGGAATCAGCACGGCGATCAGCGAAACGGTCAGCGAGACAATCGTGAAGCCGATCTGTTCGCTGCCCTTGAGTGCCGCGCGCATCGGGGAATCGCCTTCTTCGATGAATCGCGAGATGTTCTCAATCATCACGATCGCATCATCCACCACAAATCCTGTGGAGATGGTAAGCGCCATCAGTGTCAGATTGTTCAGGCTGTAGCCGAGCAGATACATAACGCCAAAGGTACCGACCAGCGAAAGCGGCACTGCGATAGACGGAATGATCGTTGCTGAAAGATTACGCAGGAAGAGAAAGATGACCATCACGACCAGAGCGATCGTCAGCAACAGAGAAAACTGCACATCCTGCACCGAGGCACGAATGACATTTGTGCGATCCGTGAGAATGCGAATATGAATGGAGGCTGGCATGCTGAGTTGCAACTGCGGCAACAGCGTCTTGATACGGTTGACCACTGCGATGATGTTTGCACCGGGCTGACGCTGAATATTCAGAATGACCGCAGGATGGCTTCCTGTGCCGGGCAATCCCATCCACGCTGCCTGCTGCGAGTTCTCCGCCGCATCCACAACCGTCGAAACATCCGAGGTGCGCACTGCAGCACCGTTGCGATAGGCAATAATGACCGGGCGATATTCGCTGCTGGTGAAAAGCTGATCGTTCGCACCAACGGTGTAGGACTGCTGCGAACCATTGAGCGTACCCTTCGCCTGATCGACATTGGCGTTCGCCAACGCGGTACGAAGATCCTCGAGGCTCAGGTTATAGGCGGCAAGTTGCGCCGGATTCGCCTGCACGCGCACAGATGGCTTCTGCCCGCCGGCAATTGAGACAAGCCCTACACCGGAGACTTGTGAAATTTTCTGTGCCAGATTCGTGTCTGCTGCATCCTCCACTTTGTCCAGCGGCAACGAATCCGAGGTAAGCGCCAGAGTCATCACGGGCGCATCAGCCGGATTCACCTTGCTGTAGATCGGCGGATTCGGCAGGTCAGTCGGCAGGAAGTTGGTTGCCGCGTTGATGGCCGCCTGCACCTCCTGCTCGGCAACGTCGATGTTCTCTGCAAGGTCAAACTCCAGCGTAATGATGGAGCCACCGCCCGAACTCACGGATGTCATCTGCTTCAGCCCGGGCATCTGCCCGAACTGGCGCTCCAGTGGTGCCGTGACCGAAGACGACATGACCTGCGGCCCTGCACCGGGATAATACGTCTGCACCTCAATGATGGGGTAATCAACCTCAGGCAGCGCCGAGACTGGCAACTGCTTGTAGCCCACCGCACCGGCAAGCACAATCGCCACCATCAGCAGCGAAGTTGCCACTGGGCGAACGATGAATGGGCGCGATGGATTCACGGGTGCATCCTCTTGCGATCATCTTCTCGGACACCTGCTGAGTGTGGATGAGTGGACTGAACGCTGTGCGACAGTCCCTGAGCGACAGGGCTGAGATTTGGATTGCCCTCAGCCGAGATAGTTGCCGATGACTGCGCAGCTCCGGAAGTATTCACATCCACCTGTGCCCCTTGTCGAAGCCGATCCGCACCGTCAATGACCACAGATTCGCCAAGTGCAACTCCGCTGTCCAGAATTGTGACCTGGCCCTCTGCGAGGGCAACCTTGACTGGCGTCAACTGCGCGCGATCCATGTTGGTTGCAGGATCGTGACGGATCGTCCACACATACGCACCCTGATTGCCAGTCTGGATCGCCGAGGACGGCACTACAAGCGCCTGTGGACGCTGCTCCAGGATCAGATGAATGTTCACAAACTGATTGGGGAAGAGTTCTTCCTCCGAATTCTGAAAGACTGCCTTCAGGCGATCCGTCCCCGTAGTCGTGTCAATCTGGTTGTCGGCAGTGAGCAACTGACCCTCCGCCAGTCGCGTCGTGTCACCACGATCAAACGCTTCCGCCACCAGTTGACGATGATCGCGCAACATGCCGAGTACCTGAGGAAGCTCATTCTCCGGCAGCGTGAAATACACTGCAATCGGCTGCATCTGGTTGATGATGACAAGATTGGTGGTGTTTGCGGTGATGATGTTGCCGGGATCCACCAGACGAAGGCCGATCTTGCCCGTAATTGGCGACTGCACGGTGCACCAGTTCAACTGCAATTGCGCATTCTCGATTGTTGCCTTGTCGGACTGAATTGCACCTTCATACTGGCCCTGCGTGGCCAGTTCCAGGTCCAACTGTTCTTTTGAAACGACGCCAGCTTCATAGAGAGCTTTGTATCGACGATACTCGGCCTGCGCATCCAGGAGGAGAGCTTCGTCGTGAGCAAGCGTTCCTTTTGCCTGATCCAGCGCTGCTTTATAGGGCAACGGATCGACGACCAGAATCGTCTCGTTCTGATGGACTGTCTGCCCTTCCGTAAAGTTCACGTGATCCAACTGCCCACCTACGCGCGCCTTCACGGTCACGCTGTAGTAGGGCGTGACCGTGCCAAGACCCGTCAGGTAGATCGGCATGGACTTTTGAATAACCGCCGTCACCTGCACCGGAACGGGGCGATTCAGCAGCGCATTGGCCTGAGTTGCCGTTTGCTGTGCGGCCAGCTTTCGATTTTGATAAACACGCCAGATGCCCCCTGCGATCAAGCAGATCAGCACAAGATAGATCAGCGGTCGCAACCATCCTGAGCGGCCAGGCTCTGGTGCTCCATTTTCGTTCAACGTCATCGTCGATTCAGACACAGATGCCTCGTTCGCGCCACGCAATTTTTTGTCGAGTCTGGCTGGGTTGCCCGTCCCGCAAGGCCACAACAGACTCTGTTTAGAGTTACGCCTGTGACTATGGACGGTCAAGGCTCATTTTTTGTTTCCACTACGGCGTACACTTCATTGATGTTCTGCATTTGCAAAAGGCTCTCATCTTTGCGGTTTATACTTCGACGGAGCAAATACTCGGAATGCTTACACTTGATCCACTTTGTCCTGCGGAAGAGGCGCACCCGGCTGAGGCTCCGGAGTTCGACCCTGTCCCGCTTTGCGTTGATCTGGATGGAACGCTCGTCAAATCTGACACCTTGCAGGATTCGACCGTACTGCTGTTGCGTCACCAGCCCTTGAAACTGATCGCCTCGCTTCGCATGCTGTTACGCGGCAAAGCCCGCTTTAAGCAGGAGATTGCTCGGCAGATGCCACTCGACGTCAGCCGACTTCCCTGGAATCACGCTGTCCTTCGATATATCCGCAAAGAACACGCCAGCGGACGAATCATCGTGCTCGCAACAGGTGCCGATCTGGCTCTGGCAGAGCGCGTCGCGGTCCATCTGAGTTGCATTGATCGCCTGGTGGCCTCTGATGGGCACCTGAACCTGACTGGATCGCGCAAACTCGCTGTGCTGCAACAGCTTTTTCCAGTCTTCGACTATATCGGCAACTCGACCAGTGACCTGCCGCTGCTGGCTCAAGCACGGTTGGCAATTGTTGCAAATCCCAGCCACGCTCTATCCCACAGACTGCGCCGCCGAGCCATTCCCGTGGAAGCGCGGCTGATTGATTGTCAATCGCCAGTGCGTTCGTCGATGGCAGCATTGCGCCTGCATCAGTGGGCGAAGAACCTGCTTCTCCTGTTGCCACTTTTACTCTCCCATCAGTTGAATTTGCGCAGCGTCGTCCCGGCAATGCTTGCTTTTTGCTCCTTCGGGTGCGCAGCGTCAGCCTGTTATGTGTTGAATGACCTGCTCGACCTGGAAAATGATCGTCGTCATCCGCACAAGCGGTTACGAACATTCGCCGCCGGAGACAGAACTGTAGCAAGCGGAATTCTGCTCGGACTCACCCTTTTGGGGCTATGCACCGTTTTCCTTCTCTGGCTTCCCGCTGCATTTGTTGGCTGGATAGCGGCTTATCTTGCGCTTACGACGTTGTACTCGTTGCTGCTCAAGCAAATTGTCGTCATCGATGTTTTGCTGCTCTCATGCCTTTACACACTGCGCCTTTACGCCGGCGGAGCGGCGACTGGAACCGTCATTTCGCCATGGCTAGCCTGCTTTGCCACCTTCTTTTTCCTTTCGCTGGCGATGCTCAAACGGTACAGCGAATTAGAGACGTTGCGACAACAGGGTATGCACCACACGCCGGGGCGCGGCTATCGCGTTGCAGACATTGACCTGATTCGCACATCAGGTACGATCTGCGGCTACTCGGCCTTAGTCGTTTTTGCACTTTATATTCAGTACCCGGTATCCGTCGCACTCTATCCCCATGCGGCGCTTCTGTGGCTGATCCTGCCTCTTCTGCTCTTCTGGCTGCAACGCATCTGGCTGCTGGCAGCGCGCGGCGAAATGGACGAAGACCCTGTACTCTTTGCTCTCCGCGACCACATCAGCCTTCTGCTTGGCGCGGCGATTGCTATGCTCGCCTGGACCGCCGCTCGCTAGCGCCAAATCTGCATCTTACGGGCAATTCGCTGAATCCAAGAGGAAAGCCCACATCGCCTACGATGGCAGGATGGCCGCAAGCGATTTTGCAAACTGTACAATGAAAACAGCATTCCTGCGTCGCACACAAGGATCGGGAGCACTCTGAAACATGTGGATCGTTCGGCTTGCACTACGACGACCGTATACATTTGTCGTCTTCTCATTTCTGCTCCTGATTCTCGGCATCGTCAGCATCCTGACAATGCCCACAGATATCTTTCCCAATATCGACGTACCTGTGGTCAGCGTCGTGTGGCAATTCAACGGCCTGTCCGCAGAGCAGATGGCCAATCGGATCGTCTATAACAACGAGCGCGGCATCACGACCACGGTCAACAATATTGACCGCATCGAATCTCAGTCGCTGGATGGGATCGCTGTCATCAAAATCTTCTTTCATCCGCACGTGAATATCGGTGCAGCGGTTGGAGAGGTGACTGCAATCTGCCAGGCGCAATTGCGCGTATTGCCGCCAGGAACTGTTCCGCCTTTTATCATTCAATACAACGCATCTACGGTTCCGGTGCTGCAGCTTGGATTATCCGGTCAGGGGCTCACTGAGCAGCAGCTTTTCGACCTTGGTACCAACTTCATCCGCACCCAGCTTGCAACGGTCGAGGGCGCTTCCATCCCTTATCCGTACGGCGGCAAGGAGCGGCAGGTTCAGGTGGACCTGGACACGCATGAAATGCAGGCGCGTGGCGTCTCACCGGCAGAGGTAGTCAACGCGGTGAGTGCGCAGAACATCATCGCGCCCGCCGGTACCATCAAGATTCACAAACTGGAATATGCTGTCGAGTCGAATGCTGCACCGCTGACGATGCAGGAGTTGAATAACCTGCCCATCAAGTCTGTGAACGGCACCGTGGTTTATATGCACGATGTGGCCCACGTCCGCGATGGATTCCCGCCACAGACCAATATCGTGCGCGTAGATGGTCAGCGTGCTTCGCTGATGCTGATCATGAAGACCGGCTCTGCATCCACACTCAAAATCATCCAGAGCGTGATGGACAAGCTGCCGATCGTCAAGACGCAGTTGCCGCGCCAGATGAGAATTACGCCTCTTTCGGATCAGTCGATCTTCGTCCGCTCGGCCATCGACGGCGTCATTCGGGAAGCCATCGTCGCTGCCTGCCTGACGGCGATCATGATCCTGGTCTTCCTGGGTAGTTGGCGATCAACCCTCATTATCGCCGTCTCCATTCCTCTCTCGATTCTCACTTCGCTGATCGTGATGTCGGCGCTCGGTGAAACGATCAACATTATGACGCTCGGTGGTCTTGCGCTCGCCGTCGGCATTCTGGTCGATGATGCTACCGTCGAAATTGAAAACATCAATCGAAATCTCGAAGAGGGCAAAGAGATCGAGCAGGCCATTCTGGATGGCGCTGCGCAGATTGCTGTTCCAGCCTTTGTCTCCACGCTATCGATCTGCATTGTCTTTGTCCCGATGTTTTTTCTCTCGGGAGTCTCGCGCTATCTTTTTGTTCCGCTGGCTGAGGCTGTCGTCTTCGCAATGCTGGCCAGCTACCTGCTTTCGCGCACCATTGTGCCGACAATGGCGAAGTATCTGCTGAAAGAGCACGATGACGCCGCAATTGTACGCAGACAATCAAGCCGTAATCCCTTCCTGATCTTTCAGCGTTATTTTGAGTCAGGCTTCGAACGTCTGCGCATGACGTATCTGAGTGTGCTCACGTTCTGTGTCGATCATGCACGCGCATTTCTCCTCTGCTTCCTGCTGCTTTGTGTCGCTTCGCTTGGACTGATTCCCTGGCTCGGACAAGACTTCTTCCCTTCCAGCGATTCGGGCGCCATCAAGATTCACGTACGCGCGCACACCGGTCTACGCATTGAGGAGACCGCAGCGCTCTGCGACCGTGTAGACCAGACAATTCGTAGCGTGATTCCAGCCAATGAAGTCGATACGATTATCGACAACATTGGCCTTCCCTACTCAAGCTATGCGCTCACTTACACGACTTCGAGTCCAGTGGGCACAGCAGATGCGGATATCTATGTTCAGCTCAAGCCAAAACACCACTCCGCAAACGCATATATGAACGTGTTGCGCAAAAAGCTCCAGATCGAGTTTCCGGGGGTGATGTTTTACTCACTGCCGACCGACATCGTAACCCAGATCCTCAATTTTGGCCTCAGCTCGCCAATCGATGTGCAGGTGATCGGACCTAATCTGCATGCCAACCGCATCTTCACAGATCAACTACTGAGTGAGATTCGCTATGTTCCTGGAACCGTTGATGCACGCATTCAACAGCCGTTCAATGAGCCAAACCTGACTGTCAATGTCGATCGGACCCGCAGTTCACTGGTGGGTCTGAAAGAACAAGACGTGATTGCAAGTGTTCTGGTGGCCTTGAGCGGAAGTTTTCAGACGACCCCCAATTTCTATCTCGATCCGAACAATGGCGTCTCCTACAACATCGCGGTGCAGTCACCACAGTATGATCTGGAGACAATCCCTGAGTTGCAGAGCATTCCAATCACTGTCTCTTCCGGTTTACCGCCAAAACTGGCTTCCAGCGCACAGTCGCCAGCAGGCGCACCAGGCGTCACTGGATTGAGCGCGGGAGCCTCTTCAACTGCCGCGCCGGGCAGCATGGCCTCCACGCAAATTCTCGGCAACATCGCATCGATCGATCCTGGCACGGAGCTTGCCACGGAAAGTCATTATGATGTTCAGCCAGTTCTGGACATCTACACCAATGTTGAAGGGACTGACCTCGGCAGTGTTACGCGGAAAATCGAGGAGATCGTGGAGCGCAACAAAAAACTGGCGCCGCGGGGAACGCAGGTGATCCTGCGCGGGCAGAGCGAAACGATGCAGCAGTCCTACCTGGGGCTTTTGTCCGGCCTCGGCTTCTCCATTCTTCTGGTATACCTGCTTATCGTCGTCAACTTTCAGTCCTGGCTTGATCCGCTTCTGATTATCAGTGCACTGCCGGCGGCAATTGCCGGAATCATCTGGTTTCTCTTCCTCACGCACACGCACCTCAGTGTGCCCGCACTCACCGGAACGATCATGTGCATGGGCGTCGCCACTGCAAACTCGATTCTTGTGGTCAGTTTTGCTCGGGAACAACTGGATGTGCTGGTCGGCGATGCGCGCAGAGCTGCTTTGAATGCAGGCTTCGTGCGCTTCCGCCCGGTCTTGATGACAGCTCTGGCGATGATCATCGGTATGGTGCCGATGGCGCTTGGACTCGGCGATGGAGGCGAACAGAATGCGCCTCTAGGCCGAGCAGTGATTGGCGGTCTTCTGGTGGCCACCGTGGCTACCCTTCTATTTGTGCCAACGTTCTTCGCATCGCTGCATGGCTGGCTGGAGCAGCGACGGCTCCGTAACAGCCACACCAACGATCAAGGAATTACATACGAAGAGTTTCCGGAGTCTTTATGAGCAAGCATCCCCATTCATCCGCTATAAACCAAGGTGAGACACCCGCCGCGCACGGCCACACTGACCACGCGCCAGAGCGCAAGCCCATCAGCATGCGGCAGGCTCTCGTCGGGCTGTTCTGCATTCTGCTCGTGATGACGGTGCTGACGATTACGGGAATTCTGCCTCGCATCCAAGCGCGGACAACTCTTGAACAGAAGACTGTAGAGCTTGCTACGCCATCGGTCATTGCAATTCAGCCTACGCCTGGTAAACCCATTGAGGACCTGGTGCTGCCGGGCAATGTGACGGCGTACACCGATTCACCCATCTATTCGCGAACCCCCGGCTATTTGATGCACTGGTACTACGATATCGGCGCCCACGTGAAAAAGGGTGCACTGCTGGCTGTGATCGCGACACCAGAAGTCGATCAGGAACTGGCCCAGGCCGAAGCTGACCTCAAGACAGCCGAAGCCAATGCAAAAAACGCGAAGATTCAAAGCGACCGCTACAACAGCCTGATCGCAAGCCACGCCGTGTCTCAGCAAAACACCGACATTTTCACCTATCAGGCACAGTCCACCGCGGCCCAGGTGGCCTCAGCAAGAGCCAATGTGCAGCGATTGGAGGAACTCACTTCCTTCGAAAAAATCTATGCGCCGTTCAGCGGCGTGGTGACGGCTCGCAATGTGGACATCGGCCAATTGATCAATGTTGGCGCGGGCAATGAACTCTTTCACATGCAGGCCGTGGACACGCTGCGCGTCTACTCCAGCGTCCCGGAGGTCTACTCCGGTTCGGTGAAAGTTGGGGAAGAGGTCGGTCTTACTCTTCCAGAGCATCCAGGAGAGGTCTTTGAGGGCAAAGTGGTGCGCACTGCTCGGGCCGTCGATCCGGCAACGCGCACACTGCTGGTTGAGGTGGATGTGGCCAATCCCAAAGAAGCATTGCTGGCGGGAACACTGGCGCAAGCACACTTCAAAGTGGCTCCTGTGGGCAATGTCTTTGTACTGCCCGTTTCTGCGCTCATCTTCCGCAGCGCGGGCTTGCAGGTTGGTACAGTGCGCAACGGCATAGCGCATCTGGTGACGGTAACCATGGGCCAGGACGACGGTCGCACCGTGCAGATCAACACAGGCTTGAACAAGGACGATCTGGTCATTCAGGATCCGCCCGATTCGCTGGTCGATGGCGAAAAAGTACGCGTACTCACGCCGAGTGAAGTGGTTGCGGCACGAGGAGGCTTCTGATGGGGAAGTCCGCGGACAGCCGCGCGAAGATCGCTACAGTGATGGCGATGCTTGCTTTGCTGGCTGGCTGCAAGCCGGTCGGACCAAATTATCAGCGCCCAGGTTATACGCCGACTCCGCTCTACAAAGAGACAGGTGCGGCGACAGTGGTCGCACCTCCGCCTGCGCCGCAGGGTGGAACGTGGCAACCCGCCGATCCCTCCGATGGAATGCTTCGCGGCAAGTGGTGGGAGATTTTTGGCGATCCGCAACTAAATCGGCTGGAAGAGCGCATCGCCTCGAATAACCTCGCCGTTCGTCAGGAGGTGGACCTGTATCTGGCGGCGCGGGAACAGGTGCGTGTGGCACAATCGGCGTTTACTCCGCAACTCGCAGCCGGGCCGTCGTTCACCCATAATCAACTATCCCAGCATCGTCCGTTTTTCAACGGATCAGGTGGCTCCTCTTCGTTCAATGATTTGCAACTCGTAGGACAGGCAAGCTGGGAGCCGGATTTCTGGGGCCAGATTCGGCGCAGCGTGGAAGCAGCACGCGCGCAGGCCCAGGCGACCGCTGCTCAGAAGGCCAATATCGAATTGAGCCTGGAGGCTCAGATGGCCTCGTCCTATCTGCAGATGCGTGGACTGGATTTGGAACAGCAACTCCTTCAGGCAGATGTCGATGAGCTTTCCGGTCAACTGAAGTTAACGCAAGCACTTCTGACACAGGGCATCGACACGGAGGCCGACGTTGCGCTGGCGCAAACACAACTGGAAAGCACGCGCGCTCAACTGATCGACGTCGGTGTGGTGCGGGCACAGATGGAGCACATTATCGGGACCATCGCCGATTACAAGATTCCGAATTTCAGCCTTCCACCCTCACCGCTGGATCTAAAGCTGCCGAAGATTCCCCTCGGTCTTCCCTCGCAACTCCTGGAACGGCGCCCGGACATTGCCATCGCAGAGCGCGAGGCGGCGGCGGCCAACGCACAAATCGGAATTGCCATCAGCGCTTTCTATCCCTCGATTACACTCGTCGGCACAGGCGGCTTTGAGAGCACGCACGGCGGCACATGGATTCAGGGTCCAAGTTCACTCTGGGCGTTGGGAGCTTCTGCCGTGGAACTGCTGGTCGATGGCGGGCGGCGACACGCATACACGGCGCAGGCCCGGGATAACTTCGATGCAGCGGCGAACAATTACAAAGGAGTGGTCTTTCTGGCCTTCAATGAAGTGGAGGACGATCTCTCCAACCAGCGTATCCTGGAGCAGGAAGATGTCGCGCAGCGAGCGGCCGTTGCTAGTGCTGAGACAGCTCTGCAGATCACGCAACAACAATATAGCGGCGGTGTAGTCAGCGAGTTGCAGGTGCTCATTGCAGAGAATGCGCTTATCCAGAATCAGCGTGCACTGGCCACGCTGGAAACTGCCGAATTTACCAATAGCGTGCAGTTGATTGCAGCGCTCGGTGGCGGCTGGGACGCGACCCAACTTCCGCACTGATTCTTACGCCCACAATTCACCTGGATCGTTATGGCTACGTCCGTGCATATTCTCTGAATACAAAAACTGCACGGACGCAGTCGGCTACGGAACTCTCATGCAAAGCGAATACACATCGGTCGAGGACACGGCACAGATTTTGCTTCGGCGGCAAGCTTTCCCGTCGTCTGGTCGCGTGCAATCACGCTCAGTTGATCTGAGTCCTGATTCGCCACCAGAATCCAGCGTTCGGTTGGATCCAGACGAAAATTACGCGGAGTTTTGCCACCCGTCGTCGAACGCGGATCGCCATCAAATGGAGTCAGCTTTCCTGTCGCAGGATCAATATGGCAACTGAAAAGAAAGTTGTTGCCACGATTCGCAAAGTACGCAAACAGACCGTCGCGCGTCAGCACCGTGTCGCACCCGGTAGAAGTGAGTGGCTTGGAGCCATCCGGCAGTAGACTGATCTGCTGGATCGGCGTCAAACTGCCCCATGCCGAGTCATACTTCATCACATTCACCGTCGAGTCGATCTCGTTCATGCAATAGGCGATCTTGCCATTCGGGTGGAAATGCAGCGTGCGTGGTCCAGCCCCCGGATGTACATTACACTGGCCCGTTGGAACAAGCTGCGCATCCACCACATTCAGCTTGTATACGTGAATGCGATCCCAGCCAAGATCGTTGACAAAAGCGTATTTATTATCCGGCGAAAACGAAGCAAAGTGCGCATGCGCGGTCTCCTGGCGGCTGGGTACAGGCGCTTTGCCGGCGGGATAACCGTCGTAATGCTCACTCCACGTTGCAGGCGTCAGATGGCCGCTGTTCGAAGCAAAGCTGGCGACACTGCCACCGCCGTAATCCGCAGAAACAACAACGTGGCCCGTGTGATCGACTGCACACTGGCAGGTTCCCACGCTCGCCGAATTCACCTGCGACAGCAGCTCCAGCTTGCCCCCGTGCTTCTCGTCCTGGACTTTAAAGCTGGAGACCGCACCTGTTGGCTGGCCCTGAAACTCGGATAGTTCACTCGCCACATAGAGATATTTCCCATCCGGCGAAGGCTCCAGCCAAGTGGAATCCGGCAGGGTTGCTGCCACTCCCTCTGGAGTCAGTGTGCCGGTGGCGGCATCCCAGTTGTAAATGAGAATCGAACCGGATGGGCCAAACTGCCCAGTGGTGCCTTTACCGGTTCCGACCAGAATGCGTTTGGCCTCTTTGGGTGCTTTGGAGAATGCTGCGGCATAACGGGCAAGCGGCGCGGCGGAAATGGTGAAGGCTGCGGAACGGGCAAGAAAAGCCCGACGCGTAGAAGATCTTCCGGAAAGGGTTTTCATCACGGCGAGAATTGTCGCCGATCAGGGGTTAGGTGCGCCAGATGGTCCATAAAAAACGATTAAGTTCCATGTTTGCCATGGATCGTTTAATGCTCCAGCAAAATAACGGCACATTGAATCGAAATGCTCCGAGATGCAGCTAACCTCGGCAGTCAGCGCCTACAATGAGGATCAGGAGCAGGCGTGTGGCGAAGCGGTTTATCTGTATTCATGGGCATTTCTACCAACCTCCAAGAGAGAATCCCTGGCTGGAAACAGTGGAGACGCAGGAATCTGCCTCACCCTATCACGACTGGAATGAACGAATCTCTGCCGAGTGCTACGCCCCCAACGGCGCCTCACGCATTGTGGACAAACAGAACCGTATCACGCGCATCGTCAACAACTACGCACGGATGAGCTTCAACTTCGGGCCGACCCTGCTCAGTTGGTTGGCTGAGAATGCACCACGCGTCTACCGTGCGGTGTTGGACGGCGAGCGTCGCAGCCGGGCATGGTTCAAAGGCCACAGTTCGGCGATGGCTCAGGTATATAACCACGTGATCCTTCCGTTGGCCAGCGAACGCGACCGACGAACGCAGATTCGATGGGGAATTGCCGACTACAAGGCCCGCTTTGGAAACATGCCAGAGGGGATGTGGCTGGCAGAAACCGCCGCTGACACCCGCACACTGGAGATGCTGGCCGAGGAAGGAATCCGCTTCACGGTGCTTGCTCCTCACCAGTGCCGAAGGGTGCGGGCAATTCAGTATGAACGACGCGGCACAGAGCGCACCGGAGCTGAACGAGCCTCAGCCGAGCGCACAAGCCGACGTGTTGACCCGCTGACGCTGCCTCCAGGTGCGATCACCGCAGTCGACCAGTGGTTGGAAACCCCGGGCACAACTGCACAGACGATGGTGGATACGACACGTCCCTATCTCGTGCGATTTGCTTCTGGACGCGCGCTCGCGGTGTTTTTTTACAACGGGCCGATTTCGCGAGCAGTGGCTTTTGAAGGACTCCTCAACTCCGGTGAGGCTTTCGCGTCCCGGCTCAAATCGGGTTTCAGCGAAAGCACTGAGGCGCAGCTTGTCCACATTGCGACCGACGGCGAAAGCTATGGCCACCACCACAAACACGGTGAGATGGCCCTGAGCTATGCGCTCAAACTGCTGGAGCAGGACAGCACTGTGGGTCTGGCCAACTACGGCAGTTTTCTTGCCGAGTATCCGCCAACCATGGAAGCAGAGATTGTGGAGAACACCTCCTGGAGTTGCTCTCACGGAGTGGAGCGCTGGCGCTCCGACTGCGGTTGCAGCGGTGGACACGCGGGATGGAACCAGAAGTGGCGCGGGCCGTTGCGTCAGGCGCTGGACCAGGTGAGAGACGGCGTGGCCAACCTGACTGAGACGGTGGGAGCGCCGTTCTTTCGCGATGTGTGGGCAGCGCGCGACGCCTACATCTCCGTCATCATGGATCGCAGTCAGGACAGCGTGGAGGATTTTCTGCGCACTCACGCATCGCGGAATCTCACGCATGAGCAGCGCGTGCAAGCGCTTGGCCTCATGGAATTGCAGCGGCACACGCAGCTGATGTACACCAGTTGCGGATGGTTTTTCGACGACATCTCCGGGATCGAAACTGTGCAGGTGATTGCCTATGCGACGCGGGTGCTGCAACTTGCGCGCGCTCTCAGCGGCGAGATCACACTGGCGCTTGAAACAGAGTTTCTGGAGAGACTTGCTGAGGCACATTCGAACGTACCCGCCGAAAGTGACGGCGCGAAGATTTACCGCGAGCGTGTGCTTCCCATGGAAACGACACTGGAGCAGGTAGCTGCCCATTACGCGATTAGTGCTGTTTACTCCTCGTTTGCCGATGAGACGGAGTTGTTCTGCTATCGAGTCCGACGGCTCGGCGAGGAGGCGCTGGCATCTGGCAACGGTCGACTGGCGCTCGGCCACGTTCGCCTGCAGTCCAAAATCACCGGGCATGCTGAGGAATTCACGTATGCGGTGATGCACTTTGGCGACCAGAATATTACCGCTGGAGTCAAGGCATTTCGCACCGGTGACGTCGAAGCGCTTGGCGAGTTGACAGAGTCTTTGCGCAAGGTCGTCGGGCGTGCCGATTTCGCCGAAGTCATCCGCCTGCTGGACCGAAACTATGACCTCAAATACTCGTTGCGGTCGCTTTTCCGCGACGAACAACAGAGGATTGTGTACCTCATCCTGCGCTCTGCGCTCCGCGACATTGAATCATCCATGACCGGTATTTATGAGAACCATTCCAGTCTGCTGCATTACCTTTCGCACTCTGGACTGCCCAAGCCGCAAGGGCTGACTCTGGCTGCTGGATTCGCCATTAACGTGGGGCTTAAACGCGCGCTCGATGAGGATGCTGTGGACAGTTCACGCGTGCGGGAACTGCTGCGTATGGCCGCGGAAGACGATATTGCGCTTGATGCAGCAGACCTCAGCTATCAGGCAGATCAGAAGATGAAGCGCACCATGGTGGAACTGCAGATGACCTCCGGTGGCATGGAAGCCCTGGACCGCGCACTCACCCTGGCGCGCGTCCTGCGCGAGATGCCCTTTGAGCTGAATCTTTGGCAGGCGCAAAATCTTTGGTACGAAATTTTTCGCGGTGCCGAACACACGATGACAGGCCATGCCCTGGAACAGCACCAGGAGTGGAAACAGAAGTTCGATGAACTCGGAGAGTGTCTCGGCATCGCTTGCGATGAGATCACCACCGATGAGGCGATGGCCGCCGTACCCGGCGACTGAGCCGAAGTCAGCTTCGCCAATGCAGATCGACTGGCGCGGCGAGCGGGTGAGCGCCACTACCTTCCAGCCGCGCCTGCTTCAGCGCAAAGTACCACTTTGCAGGCTTGTCCGCATCGTCGATCAGCATCAGGCTCGGGTTGTGCCGCAGCCCCGCCGCCTGCTGGATCATGGTGATCTGATCCTGTCGCACAAACTTCGCACCAAAGAACTTGGCAATCGGCGTCACCAGCGGCACGTGATAGAAAACATTCCACGCCGCTACCACGTCGATGCGGCAGGTCGATGCGGTAATTGGCGTCACCGTAGTCAGGCTGCTGAACCACTTGTCACCGCAGCGAATCACCTCTGTCCGACGATTGGGCAGAGTGAAGTCGATGGTCGTCTCGACCGGATGCCCATACACGCCCAGTAGCTTGTAGGGTGCCGAGTTGCCGCTTGGAGCGTGCGCTGCCATGCGAAATCCCTCGGGGATCGGTTCAAATCGCTTGGTCTTCTCACGGATCGAACCGCGTGAGCGCCACCACCATGCCTGGTGAACAAACGGCCCATGCGCTGGATCCATCAGGCCAATGATTCCGTGATCCACATTGCACGGTAGCTCCG
>JAJZHE010000120.1 GCA_021804655.1 Acidobacteriota bacterium | reverse complement strand
CTTCGTCGTCAGCCGCGTCTTTTACCGTTTCCTGCTTGCCCTGCGCCGCGGCTCGCTCGTCCTCGCCTGCGGAGTCCTCAATCTCGCGCTCGACATCGCGCTCAATCTGCTGCTCATGCGTTGGATGGGCGTCGCCGGCATCGCTCTCGCCACCTCGCTCTGGACGATCTCCACCTTCTTTTTTCTCGCCTACTGGGCGCGTCGCCTCCTGCGCCAGGCTGCCGCCGCGGAGTTGCCCTGATGCGCAATTCGCCAGCCGAATATCTGTTGCGCATCGACGACCTCACGCCCGGCATGCCTGCCTCAGCCTGGCCGCAGATTCTCACACTCATTCACCGCTACCAGCTCCAGCCCATCCTCGCCATCGTGCCCGACAACCGCGACCCCGCGCTCGGTCTCGCCGCGCCTGACCCAGATTTCTGGCCACAGATGCGCGCGCTGCAATCCGCCGGTGCTTCCATCGGCCTTCACGGCTACCGTCATCTCTGCGCCGCGCGCGGCTGGGGATTCGTTCCCCTGCATCGCCGCAATGAATTCGTCGGCGTCCCCGCGCATCTTCAGCGCGAATGGATCGGGCAGGGAATCGGCATCCTGCGCGCGCAGGCGCTTGAACCCACCGTCTGGGTCGCCCCGCGCCACGGCTTCGATCGCGCCACGCTCCGCGCCCTGCATCATCACGGCATCTCCATCGTCTCCGACGGATTCGCGCCTCGGCCTCACCGCGCTCACGGCGCTCTCTGGATTCCGCAGCAGCACTGGGAGCCGCGCGCCATGCCCGCCGGACTCTGGACCATCTGTCTGCATCCGGCGACGACCACAACGGCGTTGCTCGGTCGCCTGGAATCATTCCTGGCCGATCACCACGCTCGTTTCACCAGCGTCCCGCGCGTTCTGCGCGAGTGGCCCATTGCACAGTCCTCCGTGGCTTCGCTTGCCGTCTCTGAGCGCCTCTTCGCGCTGCGCGCCTACGCTCGCCATCACGCCCGCAGACTGCTGCATCCGCACTGACGTGCCTGCCTCTTTGGAAATCCCAGCACAAGGCTTGTTCCTGAAGGGTAAGGGCTTTCAGCCCGTACATCCGCGCCACAGAATCAACCGAGCGTCAGCCCCCGAGGGAAGGGAATCGAATTGAACCAGAGCTTCCCTCGCTCTTGCCTTCGCCCTTGCTCTTGCCGTTGCCTTTGCAGTTGCTTTTGCCCTTGCCGTTGCCCTTGTTCTTCTTGTTGTCATTCCCGCAGGGAATCTGCTTTTGCCTTTGCTTTTGCCGTTGCCTTTGCGGTTGCTTTTGCCCTTGCCCTTCTTGTTGTCATTCCCGCAGGGAATCTGCTTTGCCTTCGCCCTCGCTCTCGCTCTCGCCCTTGCCTTTGCCTTTGCTGTTGCCCTTGTTTTTCTTGTTGTCATTCCCGCAGGGAATCTGCTTTTGCCTTTGCTCTTGCCGTTGCCTTTGCGGTTGCTTTTGCCCTTGCTCTTCTTGTTGTCATTCCCGCAGGGAATCTGCTTTTTCCTTCGCCCTCGCCTGTAGAAATCTCTGCACAAGCCTTGCTCCCGAAGGATCCAGGCTTCAGGCTCTGAGGGAAGGAATCAGAACTTGCCTGAATGCACATCTGCGTCCAGCGAGCGCGCAGCCTCACGCTCGTCCCGTGCGCGCCAGCGCTTCCCGATACACGCGCGCATACCCAGCCACCATCCGCTCCAGCGTGAATCGCTCCAGCACATGCGCTCGCGCCGCCGCGCCCATCTGCGCGCGTTCCCCGACGCTCATCGTCATCACGCGCCGCATCGCCTCCGCCAGGGACGCGTCGTCTTCGCCTGCAACCGTCTCGCCCGTCACCTTCGGAATCACCACCTCCAGTGCGCCCGCCGTCGCCGTCGTCACCACCGGCAATCCTGCCGCTCCCGCTTCCATCAGACACACCGGCAAACCCTCCCACCGCGACGCCAGCACCACCGCATCCGCTCCCGCATACAACCCGCACACGTCCTCGCAGAATCCATGCCAGCGCACTCGCTCCGCCACTCCCAGCTCCCGCGCCATCGCCTCCAATTGCGCGCGCTCCGCGCCCTCGCCGGCAATCTCCAGCCGCACTCTTCGCTGCGACTCACGCGCCACGCGCGCAAACGCCCGCAGCAGCCGCGGATAATCCTTCACCGCCTCCAGCCGTCCCACCGCCAGCCACACAAACTCCGCCGCATCCCGCGCTGCTTCGTCTTTTGTTCCAAAGCGCGCCATATCGATTCCATTGCTCACCACGCAGATATCTCTCGCAAAACCAGCTTCCAGCGCTGCCTGCCGCACCGCTTCGCTCACCGCCGTCACGCCATCCGTCCGTCCGCGCGACCACTGATACATCCGCGCCGTCCATCGTCCACCCATGCGCGTCGAGTGCAGCGTATCCACAATCGCAGGGCGACCCAACCCCTGACCGCGTGCGTTGACGCTCAGCAGCCGCGCCGCGCGCACAAACCACGCTCCGTGCGCCAGATGTCCATGCAACACATCCGGCTGCTCTGCGCGCTGCCAAGCGCGAAACACCCTCCATCCGCGCGGATCGATCCACGCCTTGCGCATGCCCAGCGACAGAAATCCGATCTCGCGCTCGGCCATCCACGCTCGTCGCTCCGCTGGAGCATCCCCGCTCAGCGCCACCACGGTTACTCGCCAATCCGCCTGCGCCTGCCCAGTCACCTGTCCAGTCGCAAGCCCAGCCGCCAGTTCCAGCACCATCCGCTCCGCGCCGCCCAGCACTGCCATCGTCGGAATCACCAGCGCCACGTGTCGTCTCACTTCGATTCTCCCGCCGCGTGCAACAGGCACTGCTCCCATCGCCGCAGCGCCGCTGCCTGCGCAAACGGCTCCAGAAACGAATGCTCATACGGCGTTGCCTCTGCATCCATGCGTTCCCGCGCGCTTCGCACCGCTGCGGTCAACGCCTCCGCCAGAGCTTCGCTGCTTCTCTCCCGCGCGATCCATGCTCCTTCGCGATGCCGCAACAGCCGCACCACTCCTTCGCTCGAAGGCGTCGTCACCAGCGCCAATCCAGCCGCCGCCGCCTCCAGCATCGCATTCGGCATGCCCTCATACCGTGACGGCTGCACATACACATCCGCCCACCCCAGCCATCGCGCAATCTCACTCTGAAATCCCGCCAGCGCAACCGTCGCCTCCAGGCCCAGTCGCTTGCGCATCGCCTCCAGACGATCCCGTTCCGCTCCCTCGCCCACCACTGTCAATCGCACCCGCGCATCCCGCTCCACCACGCGCGCCCACGCCTCCAGCAGCAGATCGATTCCTTTTTCCCGCGCCAGTCGTCCCACGCACACAACATGCACACAACCTTCGCGCGGCTTCCGCTGCCTCGCCGCCCATGCTTCAGCACGGATTCCCTCCACGTCCACTGGATTCTCCGCCACCAGCATCTTCGCTCGCGCCACGCCCAGATACGCGCACACATCCCGCGCCATCGCTTCGGACTGGCAGATCACTGCATCCGCACCCCGCATCAGCCACGCATACATCCGTCGCTCCGCAACTCCCGTCAACGCGCCGGAAACCGATGTATTCACCCTTGGCGCAATGCGCGTCCCCCGCGGCAGCAGCGGCCTCAGCGCCAGCACCAGCGCGCTCAGGTGCATCATCCCCGGCACCACCACCTCCGGGCGGATGCGGCCAATCAGGCGAACCAGTCCCGGCGCAGCCCGCCGCACACGCTGCGCCTCCAGTCGATGCACCTCCACCCACTCCGGCAACTGCGTCGCACCCGGTTCGTCGTCCGTCACCACCGCCAGATGCACCTCAAACCGCGCCGCATCCACACCCGCCGCCACGCGCGCCATCACTCGCTCCGCGCCGCCGCCGCCCAGGTGCGGCACCATCAGCAGAATCCGTCTTCGTTCTTCCGCCCGCTCGTTCACGCCGCCCCCGACTGTCTCCCAGCATACGTGCGCATCGTCTTTCGCTCGTGTGCCATCGATTCTACGTGGCCGAATTATGATGACTCCATGACGCCACGCCCGGTCCAGCGATCCATCCTCTTCGGCGTCACCAGTGACCAGACGCTTCTCGTCCTGCGCGCGCGCATCCTTGCCCTGCGCGACGCCGGTTTTGCCATCACGGTCATCTCCTCGCCTGGCCCGCATCTGGATCGCCTGGCCACCGAGCAGGGCATCGTCATTCACCCCATCCCCATTCGACGCGGCATCGCTCCCATCGCCGATCTCGTGGCTTTCGTCCGCATCTTTGCGTTGCTCGCGCGCATGCGTCCCTCGGTCGTCGATTTCAGCACGCCCAAGGCCGCCTTGCTTGGCCTGGTCGCAGCCAGTCTGCTGCGCATTCCCGTTCGCGTCCACACGCTCCGCGGCCTGCGTCTGGAGTCCGCCCGTCCCGCGCCGCGCCGGTTGCTGCTCGCCGCCGAGCGTCTCACCGCCGTCTGCGCCCACATCGTTCTCTGCAACAGTCCCAGCCTGCTGGAGGCTGCTTCCGCGCTTGCCATCGCGCCGCGCCGCAAGCTTCGCCTGCTCGCGCACGGCAGCAGCAACGGCGTCGATCTTGACCGCTTCCATCCCGGTCCCACTGATCTGCGCGCGCGTTACGCCATCCCCGCCGACGCGTATCTCCTCGGTTTCGTCGGGCGACTCACACGCCACAAGGGCATCCCTGAACTGCTCGATGCCTTTGATCGCATCCACGCCGAAGCCCCCCATGCCTGGCTTCTGCTCGTCGGCTGGCTCGACCGTTCCGAAGACCGCCTGGACCCCGCGCTCATCGCGCGCATCGAGCGCCATCCGCAGATCGTCCTCACCGGCTTCGTTCAGGATGTCGCCGACTGCTATCGAGCCATGAATCTCTTCCTCTTTCCTACGCATCGCGAAGGCTTTCCCAACGCCGCGCTTGAAGCTGCCGCCAGCGCTCTTCCCGTCATCACCACGTGCGCTACCGGTGCGCGCGACACGGTTCAGAACGGCGTCACCGGCCTGCTTGTCCCCATCGCCGACTCCGCCGCGCTTGCCTCCGCCGCGCTTCAGCTTCTGCGCGCGCCTCAGCTTGGCCATCAGATGGGCCATGCTGCCCGCGACTGGGCCGCGCTACGTTTTTCACAGCAACGGGTACTCACCGCCACAGTGCAGTTTTTTCAGGAAATTTCACAGCAGAACTGAATCCGGTTCGCATCTAAAGCATTTTCCGGAAAGGTGTAAACCAAAACCATTCTGCGGATTGGATTTTTCCTCAAGAAAAATCCACCCTCACGAACTTCTGGAAGTTGATAGTATTCCGGAAAATGCCTTAGCCGATGCGCACCAGTTGTTCCGCCTCGTGCTTCGGCCCCAGAATCGAGACGCGCGGAATCCGTCCGCGCACCATCGCCACTTCATCGCAGCGATGCAGCCGCGGGCAGCTCTGGCAGTCCTTGAAGATCTTGTCCGGCAGCTCCGCCTTGTCTTCCACCACGCGAAAACCAAACCGAAAAAAGAAATCCGGAATCCGCGTAAACAGGCACACCGACTGGATGCCATGCTCTTCGGCTTCTTCAATCAGCGCCTTCAGCACGCGTCCGCCCGCGCCCTTGCCCTTCGCGCCCGGCGTCATCACAATCGACCGCACCTCGGCCAGATGCGGACCATACAGATGCAGCGCACCGCAGCCCAGAAACACGCCCGTCTCCGACTCCGCTACTGTAAAGTCGCGCACGTTCTCGCAAATCTCCGCAAACTGCCGCTTCAGCAGCGTCCCATCTCCGCTCAGGCTGTTCACCAGTTCAAAGATGTTCGTCGCATCCTGCAGCCGCGCTTTACGCACCCGCATCGCTCATCTCCACCGCGTAATTTGTTCTCGCGCCTTGCTCCCGCAGACGCGCAATCTCTGCCTCGGTCGCGGCCAGTGCCGCTTTCACGCGTCCGCGCGCCGTCCCGCCCTTCACATCGTGGCAATCCACCGTCGCCCTCAGCGTCACCGCATCAAAGAAATCCGCGTCAAACTCCGCGCCGAACTGCCGCAATTCCTCCAGGCTCAGCGCATTCAACTCCACGCCCTTGTCCAGCGCAAACCGCACCGCGTTGCCAATCTTCTCGTGCGCCACGCGAAACGCAACGCCTTTGCTCACAAGATATGTCGCCGCCGCCATCGCATTCAGATAGCCCGTCTCCGCCGCCGTGCGCATCCGCTCCAGCCGAAAGCTCACCGCGCGCGTGAATCCTGCCAGCAACGCAATCATCCGGCTCGTCCCGCTCAGCGCAAAACACGGCTCCTGCGTCTCCTGCATGTCTTTATTGTAGGCAAGCGGCTGCCCCTTGAGCGTCATCGCCAGCGCCGCGGCTGCGCCAAAGATTCTACCCACCTTCCCGCGCACCAACTCCACCAGGTCCGGATTCTTCTTCTGCGGCATCGCGCTCGATCCCGTCGAATACCGCTCCGGCAGCTCCACAAACCCATATTCAGCGCTGGAAAACAACGCCATCTCTTCGGCAAACCGCGCCGCGTGCAGACCCACAAACGTCAGCGCCTGCGCATACTCCAGCGCAAAATCACGGTCGCTCGTCGCGTCCATGCTGTTGGCCGTCGGCGCGTCAAAGCCAAGCTCACGCGCCGCCATCTCCCGGTCCAGCGCCAGCGTCGCTCCGGCCACTGCGCCGGAACCCAGCGGACACACATTCATCCGCCGCGCGCAATCCTCCAGCCGGCTCACGTCGCGCAGCAGCATCTCCGCATACGCCAGCAGCCAATGCGCCACCATCACCGGCTCCGCCCGCTGCATATGCGTATACGACGGCATCACCGCTTCGCCCGCCTCGTTCGCCTTCGCCACCAGCGCATCCGCCCACTCCAGCATCGCCTCCTGCGCGCGCGCAATCTCCTCCCGCACATACAGCCGCAGGTCCGTCGCAATCTGCTCATTGCGGCTGCGCCCAGTGTGCAGCTTCAGCGCCAGCGGGCCAATCTCCGCCGTCAGCGCCAGTTCCACCAGATGATGAATATCTTCCGCAGATGGATAATCGCGCAGCGCCGCCTCCACGCTCGCTCCCGCAAATCGCGCAGCCACCGCATCCAGCCCGTCGCGAATCGTCTTCGTCTCCGCCGCGCTCAACACCCCCGCCGCGCACAGCACCGAAGCGTGTGCCTTGCTGGCGCGCGCCTCCTGCGGCAGCAGCCGAAAGTCAAATAGAATCGACCGCTGCCAAGCTTCAAACTCCGGGTCCAGCGGCTCCCGGAATCGCCCCGACCACATCTTCGCGGATTGTTGTTCGTTGGGCATAACCTTGATGAAACCTCGCGCTAATCTTTTTCGTTCGAGCTGTTCAGCTTCGGCATTTTGCTGCCTTCGCTGAGGGTGATGAGTCCGGCGGCGGCGTACTGCAGCAGCTTGTCGCGCGTGTCGGCAATGTCCAGATTGCGCATCGTGAGCTGGCCGATGCGGTCGCGCGGCGAAAAGGCCGATTCCGTCTTCTCCATGCTCAGGCGCTCCGGATGAAACGTCAGGTTCGGCGACTCTGTGTTCAGGATGGAGTAGTCGTTTCCACGACGCAGTTCGAGCGTCACTTCGCCGGTGAGCGGCCCGGCCACCCAGCGTTGCGCGGATTCGCGCAGCATGATCGCCTGAGAGTCGAACCACCGGCCCTGGTAAAGCAGACGACCGAGCTTGCGTCCGTTTTCACGATACTGCTCGATCGTGTCTTCATTGTGAATGCCCGTGATCAGCCGCTCATACGCGATGAAAAGCAGCGCCAGCCCCGGCGCCTCATAGATGCCGCGTGATTTCGCTTCGATGATCCGGTTCTCAATCTGGTCCGACATCCCAAGTCCGTGTCGTCCTCCGATGCGATTGGCTTCCAGAAGCAGCTCGACCGGATCGTCGAAGTGGCGACCGTTGAGCGCCACGGGAAAGCCCTGTTCCAGGCGAACCACCACCTGTTCCGGCCTGATCTCCACATCCTCGCGCCAGAACGCCGCACCCATGATCGGCGCAACGATCTTCACCGATGTGGACAGATGCTCCAGGTCCTTCGCTTCGTGCGTTGCGCCCAGAATGTTGGAGTCGGTGGAGTACGCTTTTTCCGCCGACATCTTGTATGCGAAGCCCTGTCGCTGCATGAAGGCGGACATCTCCGCGCGCCCGCCGAGTTCCTCAATGAATGCGGCGTCGAGCCAGGGTTTGTAGACCTTCAGGCTGGGGTTGACCAGCAGGCCATAGCGGTAGAAACGCTCGATGTCATTGCCTTTGAAGGTCGAGCCGTCGCCCCAGATTCCAACGCCGTCTTCCTTCATCGCCGCCACCAGCATGGTGCCTGTCACGGCGCGTCCAATGGGTGTGGTGTTGAAGTAGGTGACGCCTGCGGTCGTGATGTGGAACGCGCCGGACTGGAGCGCAGCGATGCCTTCGCGAACCAGCGGACCGCGGCAATCGATCAGGCGTGCCTTTTCCGCGCCATATTCCAGCGCCTTGCGCGGGATTTCCTCGTAGTCGGCTTCATCGGGCTGGCCCAGGTTCGCCGTATATGCGTACGGGACGGCTCCCTTGAGCCGCATCCAGTGCAGAGCGGCGGAAGTGTCAAGCCCGCCGGAAAATGCGATGCCAACCTTCTGGCCAACGGGCAGGGATTCAAGTATGACGGACATCTCTGGAACCTTTCATGAGCATCTTGGATCAGGTCGTTGAAAACCACTTCGTTTCTTCAATTGCAGTCGCTTTTATTGTTGCAGTTGCCTTTGCCTTTGCGTTTGCTTTTGCGTTTGCCTTTTTTGGTGTCATTCCCGCAGGGAATCTGCTTCTGCCGTTGTCTTTGCTTTTGCCGTTGCTTTTGCCGTTGCTTTTTTTGTTGTCATTCCCGAAGGGAATTTGCTTCTGCCGTTGTCTTTGCTTTTCTCCTCGTCCTCAGTCCATCCCCATCCGCGACCATCGGGAGCGGCCAGAATCGTTCGTGGCGAGCGAAGCTCGCAGTGGCTGCATGCAATGCCCCGCA
>JAJZHE010000119.1 GCA_021804655.1 Acidobacteriota bacterium | reverse complement strand
CCGAGCGGCAGATAGGCGGCTGCAAGCAGGCGGATTGCGATGCGGCGGTCCTCGGCGAGCAGCAGCGCGGCAATGGGAAAGACGAGAGCAAGAAAACGCGCGACGTCGTTGGGGTCCTGTCCGGAGGCGGTGAAACGCGTTTGCTGAGCGACGGCGGCTGTGGCGACGGAGGTGAAATTGAAGACGGTGAGCAGCGCGAGGACGATGGAGCCGAGCAGGATGGCGCGCAGGAAATTGCGGCCCTGCGCGGGCGTTTCCAGAAACTCCCATGCGATCCAGACGACCATCATGACCTGGAAATAGGCGCGGATTTTATCGAGCGTGGTGAGCGGGTCAATGGACCAGAGATAGCTGGCGGAGAGATAGAGAAAAAGCAGGAAGATCAAGGAAGGCAGTAGCCCCGGAGGATGCCAGGCGCGACGCGCGAACAGGGCCGGGATGGCGATGAGAAGCAGCAGAACGCCAACGATGCGCGCGACGTTGCCCAGCGGCTCGCCGAGGTCCAGCGCGTATTGCCAGGGAACGGCAAAGGCGTAGAGGACGAGGAGCGCGACGGTGAGACGGGCCATGGCTAGAACCTCTGCGAGTAAACGAGGCCGGCGTACAACGAGACGCCGATGACGGATTGAATGGCGGCTTCGAGACTCTTGTTGATGAGGTTTTTGGCTGTGCTGTCGGGGACGAAAAGGATGTCGCGGTCACGGATGGGAATGTCCGGATCCTGACCGTGAATCATGCGCTTGAGATTGAGCGTGGTGAGGGTGCGTCCGCCTTTTTGATTGCGGATGAGGATGGCCTTGGAGGCGACGGCGTTCGGGGTGGCTCCCCAGGCAAGCGAAAGCGCCTGAACGACGGTGAGTCCCTGTGTGGGATCGACGGCGAAGCCGCCGGGGCGAACGACATCGCCGATGACGTAGACGAGTCCGGCGCGGCTGACCTGCACCGTGTCGCCTGGCTCCAGTTCAGGATTGTGATCGGTTTTTGCGTCGGTTCCGGAGGGATCGAGGATGACGTTGTGAGGCGTCTGAGGCGCATCGCGATGATAGATGCTGACGAGGCGGCCAGCGGTGGGAGTGAGTCCGGATGCGGCGGAGATGAGATCGAGCAGGCGATGGTGCGTGGCGTAAGGATAGACGCCGGGACGCGCAACTTCGCCGAGGACGCTGACATCCTGACCGGCGGCATTGGTGACGAGCACGATGGCCTGCGGATGGACGAGCATGCCGTCGGCGATGAGCGCTTTGTCGATGGCGTCGGCGGCCTGCGTTTCACTGAGTCCGGCAAGAGAAATGGAGCCGATGAGCGGAAGCGTGACGGAGCCATCGGCGACGACACGAACGACGGAGTGAAATTCAGGATCGTGAAATTCGCTGACGTCGAGGAAATCACCGGCGTGGATAGGCAGCGCGATGGGCATGCCGAGGACGGTGGTGGAAGAGGATAAAGGAGACTGGGGATTGTTGAGCGCGGATGGACTGCTGTCGCTCGGCGTCCAGATGGCGGGCGCGGTTTTGGGGTTGGGCGGCGGGATGGATGGGCCGGATTGCGGGAGGGATGGGACGACTCCAGTGGGAACGCCGGAGGTGCTGGGCAGCGGCGCCTGAGCGCGGGCAAAAGGCGCGGCAAGCGGCACGGCAAGAAGGCCGAAAGCGAAGAGAACAACGAGCGGGTGGACGCGCGCGGCGGAGGGTGCAAGGGTGTCCAGCAGGAAGGCTCCGCCGAGAGCAAGCCAGAGGCCGCAGACGAAGGTGATGGCCATGTAAAGCGGGAGATTGGGCGCGGCTGGCTTGAAAGGCGCACGGGCCGGATCGACGACGATGATGGAGGCGGCGTGCGCGCCGGCGTTGAGCCGGGCTTCGCGGATTTTGGCGTCGAGGCGAGCGATCAGTTCATGGTTGGCGAGGACGCGGGAGCGAAGAACGGCGTCCTGCAGCGTGAGGCTGTTGCGTTGCAGGCTCTCGTCGGTGGCCGCCTGCCACTGTGTGCGCAACAACTTTTCGCGGTCTGTGGACTCCTGAGCAAGGCGACGGAAGCCGGAGAGAAGGCTTGCCTGAGTTACGGCAAGCTGGCGGTCAAGATCATCGAGTGCGCGCTGCAACTGGACGACCTGCGGGAAGTTTGGGCCGTGTTCGGCGCGCCACTGGGCAAGCTCGGTGGCGAGGTCGCTGCGGCGGGTTTCCAACTGAAGCGCGAGAGACGAGCCGCTGGAAGCCATGAGGGTTTGATAAGTGGGATTAGCGGCAAGAACCTGCTCGGGATCGCCCTGTTTCGCTTCGTGATAGAGCGCTTCGCGCTCGATGCGGTCGCCTTCGGCGACGGCAAGCTGGCGGCCCAGATCATCTACCTGCTGCACGGCGGGATCACGCGCGATTTCGACGGAGACACCGCTGGCGAGGGTCTGTTCGGAGGTGAGAATGCCGTGTGTGCGTTCAAAGTCGGCAAGATTTTTTTCATTGGCCGCTGCTTCGCGATTGAGGCTGTCGAGCTGGGTTTGAAGCCAGTCGGCAGCGCGTGCCGTGGTGTCGAGGCGGGTGCTGGTTTCTTCGTCGATCTCGTCGGCGATGAGGCGGTTGACGACCTGAGCGGAGAGCGCGGCGCGGCGGCAGCGGAAGCCGACCTGAATGAGCAGAGTGCGCGGCAAGGCGCGCGCGTGGAGATCGGCGTGGAAGTGGTCGATGAGGTAGCTTTCCGCTTCGCTGCCCGGAGCATCGAGACTGAGATGAGGAAAGCGCGTGGCGCAGTGCGGACAGAAGGCGGGATCGCGATCGAGGCGGAGTTCGCGGATGATGCGCCAGGCCAGGCGCTGGCTGCGCAGGATATCGACGATGGTTTCAAGCTGGAGCGGCGCGCTGAGGATGGAGGCAGGCGCGATGGCTTCCGCTGCGGCGAGGCTGACGGATGGACTGCTCTGCATGCCCATGGAAACAAGCGCCTGCGCTTCGTATTGGCTGGGCGCGATGAGGCAGTAGACGAGGCACAAGGACAAGAGCGAACCGAGCGTGAGGAGACAGAAGCGGCGACGACGATGGAGCAGCGCGAGAATGCCGCGCAGAGAGTCGATGGCGACCGGCACGGAGGCGGAAGAGGCGAGATGCTGAGCTGGATCGGACGAATGCTCCGTCACGGCCGGGGAACCTCTGGCGGATGAATGAAAACCTTGCTGCTAAGGATACATGGCCGCGGCGGAATCGTGCGGGAGACAGAACAGGAATTTGCCACAGCAGCGCAAAGACGAACGAAAAGCAGGAATGGACGAACTTGCCGGTGCGGGCAATGGCACAGGGTCAGGAAGTCTGTGTGCGATACCACTGGACGGTGCGGCGCAGACCTTCGCGGAAATCGACGCTGGGCTGGTAGCCGAGACGTTGCTGGGCGAGAGAGATGTCAGCGAGGGAGTGGCGAATATCGCCGGAGCGCGGCTCGGCATGCTGGACGGGTCCGTCGTAGCCGGTGAGTTCGCGCAGCAGAGCGACAACCTGATTGAGGGTGATGCGATGGCCGGTGGCGAGATTCATGACCTGGCCGCTGACGGCATCGGCATGCGCGGCCAACAGGTTGCCCTCGACGGTGTTTTGAATGAAGGTGAAGTCGCGGCTCTGCTCGCCGTCGCCGTGAATGACGGGCACCTGGCCGGCAAGCATGCGGCGACAGAAGACGGCGAGAACGCCGGAGTACTGCGAGGTGGGATCCTGATGAGGACCGAAGACGTTGAAGTAGCGCAGGCAGACGGTTTCAAGGCCGTAGACGCGGGCGAAGGAACGCATGTAGTACTCGCCGGTGAGCTTGGCGACGGCGTAGGGCGAGATGGGATTGGGCGGCATCTGCTCGTGCTTGGGCAGCGTGGGCGTGTCGCCATACGCCGACGAAGAAGCCGCGTAAACGACGCGACGGACTCCGGCGGCGCGAGCGGCGACGAGCAGTTGCAGCGTGGCATCGACGCATGCGACGTTGGTGCTGAGCGGATCGGCGACCGAACGGGGAACCGAAGGCAGAGCTGCTTCATGAAAGACGATTTCGACGCCGTTGCAGGCGCGCGCGGCGAGGTCGGGATCGGCGAGGTCGCCTTCGAGGAACTCCATCGCTTCAAGGCCGAGGAGATTGTGGCGCTTGCCGGTGGAAAAGTTATCGACGCCGCGAACGGAGTCTCCACGGGCAAGAAGCGCGGCGGCAAGCGAGCGTCCGATGAAACCGGCAGCGCCGGTGACGAGATAGCGAGGCAACGGAAGTCTCCTGAATGCGAGGATGAAAGCGGCCGGATGAGCTGGCTCGCTGACCTGATTCAGGATACCGCGGCAAAGACGAAGGCGACTGGCCGCGACGCAGAGGTGGACGCGTAAGAACGGAGGCGGAGACGCGCCTGGATGAGGGCGGAGACGCGCTGCGGAAGTTACAATCGGAGAGATGACCAACGAAGAAGCAAAGCTTGGGGCGCAGCATCCGGCGATCGACGCGCTGGTGAAAAAGATCGGCCGACGCGAAGCCAGAATCGGCATTGTCGGCATGGGTTATGTGGGATTGCCGCTGATGTTGCTGTTCAGCGAACAGGGTTTCGCGGTGACGGGATTTGACATTGAAGAAGCGAAGGTTGCGGCGCTGAATCGCGGCGAATCGTACATTGTACGAATCACGGCGGAGTCGATCCAGCGCGCGCAGCGGGCGGGATTCCGCGCGACGACGGATTACTCCGAAGTGGCGAAGATGGACGCGATGATCCTGTGCGTGCCGACGCCGCTGAACGAATATCATGAGCCGGATCTGAGTTACGTGACCGGCACGGTGGATGCGTTGGCACCGTATTTGCAGGCGCATCAACTGATTGTGCTGGAGAGCACGACATATCCGGGAACGACGGATGAGGTGATGGCCCCGCGGCTGGAAAACGGCAATCGGCTGGGGCTGCGCGTGGCGCGCGCGTGGGAGGATCTGAGCGAGCCGTGTGTCCACGTGGCGTTTTCGCCGGAGCGCGAAGACCCGGGCAACGAGACGGTGGCGCGCGCGGATATTCCGAAGGTGATTGGCGGCTGTGGACCGGCGGCGCTGGAGCTGGGCACGGCGCTCTATGGCAGCATCTTTCGGCGTGTGGTGCCGGTGAGTTCACCGGCTGCGGCGGAGATGACCAAGCTGCTGGAGAATATCTATCGCTGTGTGAATATTGCGCTGGTGAACGAACTGAAGCAACTGGCGATGCGCATGGGAATCGATATTCACGAGGTGATTGAGGCGGCGAAGACGAAACCGTTTGGTTTTCAGGCGTTTTATCCCGGGCCGGGACTGGGCGGCCACTGCATTCCGATCGATCCGTTCTATCTTTCGTGGAAGGCGAAGCAGTTCGATTTCCGCACGCGGTTCATTGAGCTGGCAGGCGAGGTGAATACGGCGATGCCGTACTTTGTGATCGACCAGATTGCAACGGGACTCAACGAGCATGCCAAACCGATCAAAGGCTCGCGCATCCTGGTGCTGGGGCTGGCGTACAAGCGGGATATCGACGACCTGCGCGAGTCGCCGTCGCTGACGATCATCGAACTGCTGCGACAGCGCGGAGCCGAGGTTGCGTACAACGATCCGTATTTTGCGCAGGTGGGCCACGGACGGCACTATGCGCTGAATATGACGAATACGCCGCTGGAGAATCTGGCGCAGTATGACGCGGTGGTGATTGTGACCGACCACTCGGACTACGATTACCACGCGATTGTGGAGGCGTCGCAACTGGTGATCGACACGCGGAATGCGACGAAGGGAATTGTTTCGGCGAAGATTGTGCGCTGCTGAAGGCGGTGCTTCTTGTTGCCGAATGCGTTTCTTGTTGTTGCGCACGTTTTTCTGAGCTTTTTCCAATCTGACGATTCAGCTTCGGCACGGCATGTGCCCTACGATGCCTTGCCCCGCGCCCCCTGCGCGCGGGGTCGATGGAAGCGCGCATGGAGCCTGTTCCTGAAGAACAAAGTGGATTGACCCGCCTGGTGGAGCGGTTTTGCTGCACTGGGCCGGAGTGCGTGGAAAGCTGCTGCGCGGGCTGGCAGATTACGCTGGACGCGCCTGCGCTGGTCACGCTGCGCGGGCTGGGCGCGTCTGGCAACGGTGGTTCCGCTGGACGAACTGCTGAGCGTGTGAGGTCAGGATGACAGAAAACGCGCGACCAGGTCGCGCAGGGACGGCGCGAGCAGGACGGAATCGGCAGCCGGGTGGGGCGCGTGAAAGATGGGCAGGGTGGGCGGATATTGCGGCGTCTCCCGTGACGGGAATGGTCCGGTGAGGACGAGCGCATGCAAGCGCAAAAGACGCTCGGCGAAGCCTGGCTTCCAAAGCGCGGAGCTGGATGGGGCGATGGCGAGATGAAAGAGCGGCCAGGAGCCGGGAGCGATGAACTGGCCGGATTCGACGAGGAGAACATCGGCGCGGCGCGCAGATTCGGCGAGAAATGCCGGCTCCAGAGGCGGCATGTGCAGATGCGCTTCGATGGCTCCGGCGGCGCAGAAGCGGCTGGTGTCTTTGTTTGCAGGCGCAGCGACAGAGGAAACTGAAGATTGCGGGGAGGGATCGAGTGGATGCGCGTGGGGGGTGAGCTTGACGGCGATCCAGCGCAGGGCTGGGAATGCGGCGATGAGCGCGCAGCCGAGTGTGGTCTTGCCGCAGTTGCGCCCGCTGCCGGAGATTTGCAGGATGTTCATTCCTGCTCGTTGCGCTGCGGCCTGCGAGTGAGGCGCGTGAGGGTGGCGAGTTCGCGGAGATATTGGCGGAGCGGACGCGCGGGTGTGCCCCAGAGGACGGAGCCGGTGGTGGTGACGGTTTTGCCGGAGAGGACGCCGGCCTGTCCGCCGAGGATGACGCCGGGGCCGATGGTGACATGATCTCCGATGCCGACCTGGCCGGCGAGAACGGCTCCGTCGCCGATCTCCGACGAGCCGGAGATGCCGCAAAGCGAGGCCATGACGACGTTCTGGCCGATGGTGCAGTTGTGGCCGATGTGGATGAGATTGTCGAGCTTGGTGCCGCTGCCGATGCGCGTGGCGGCGAGCGCTCCGCGGTCGATGGTGGAGTTGGCGCCGATCTCCACGTCGTCTTCGACGAGCAGCGTGCCCTGCTGGGGAAATTGGGTATAGCGTCCGGTGTGTCGGTCGCGGACGAAACCAAAACCATCGGCACCGAGCACGGCTCCGGCGTGGACCGTGACACGATTGCCGAGCGTTGTTCCGGAGTAGACGACGACACGAGGCCAGAGATGGCAGTCTGCGCCGACGATGACGCCGGATTGGAGGACGACTCCGGCGTCGATGCGGGTGCGCGCGCCGACGCGCACTCCCTCGGCGAGGACGGCGCAGGGTCCGATGGTGGCGTCCGGAGCGAGGATGGCCGTGGCGTGGACGACGGCCGTTGGGTGGATGCCCTGAGCGGGCAAGGATGGACGAAGCAACTGAGCGGCGCGGGCAAACCAGAGACGCGGCTGATCGGTGAGGAGAACCGCTGTGGCAGGAATGCTGCCGGGATCAAGCGTGGAAGCGAGATGCCGGGGAGCGGTGACGACCAGTCCGGGTTGCGCGGCGAGCGCGTCGGCAAGCGCGGACCCGGACTCGGCAAAGAGCATGGAGTGCGGCTGGGCGGTTGCGGGCTGGGCCGGGTGGTCGATGCGACGAGCCGGATCGCCGACGAGCAGGCTGCCGCCAAGCTGCGCGATGAGATCGCTGATCGTCGGTTTCAGGAGGGTCTGTTCTTCGTCGGACATGGATGCTCCTATACGCGAAATTCTTCATGGGCCGAAGGCTGCGGCGGGCGGGCGGGCACTCCATACAGCGGCGCCTCGCCAGCGGGACGCGTCTTCCAGCGGCGGTGAATCCACAGCCACTGGTCGGGATAACGGCGAATCCAGGACTCCAGCACGGAGGTGCAGCGGGCGGTGAGCGCTTCCATGTCCTGAGCGCGATCGCCGGTGAGGAGGGGTTGGATGGGCGGGGCAAAATGCAGCACGTAGCGGGATTCCGATGGCTCCCAAAGCAGAAAACCCGGAACGATGGCGGCGCCGGTGCGCAGAGCGATGCGCGCCAGACCGCTGGCGGTGCAGGCGGAGATGCCGAAAAACGGGACGAAGATGCCTTCCGGCGGAGTCATGTTGGTGTCCATGAGGATGCCGACGGTGCGTCCGCAGTGCATGGCTTCCAGCAGTCCGCGGGCGAATTCGTTGCGGGGAATGATCCAGTTGCCGTGGCGACAGCGGATGGAGCGGACGAAGGCGTCGAGGAGCGGATTGTCCATTGGGCGCGCGACCAGGCCCATGGGATGGCCCATGAGCGAGTGAAAGAAGCTGGACAGCTCCCATGCGCCAAGATGGCCGGTGAGGATGAGGACGCCTTTGCCGAGGGCGTGTGCCTGCTCGAAGTGCTCCAGGCCTTCGTAACGGATATGGCTGGCGCAATTTTGCGGGGTGTACCGGGACATGCGGCAGAACTCGGCGAAGTGCCAGCCGAGATGAAGATAGAAGCGGCGGAGGATGCGTTGATGCTCGGCGGCGCCAAGCTCAGGCAGGGCGAGAGCAAGATTGGTGAGTCCGACATGGCGCAGACGGGAGTGGAGGTGGAAGACAAGAGTGCCGAAGGCGGCGCAGAGGCGGCGCGCGATGGGACGCGGCAGCAAACCGACGAGAAACGCAATGCAGCGAATGGGGAAAAACTCGAAGAAGCTGCGGATGGGCGATTGCGGCACAACAAACAGTGTAACCGTCAGCGAGTTTGGGAGAAGAAACAAAAGATGGTGCGGGCCAAAGCCAGAAAGGCTTTGGCCCGCACCATGGCTGGATGCGCATGTCTGGATGCGCATGGCTGGATTTCTACTTGCAAGTAGCGCATCCTGGGAAGCGCGCTACTTGCGATCCGCTACTTGCGATCCTTGGAGTCAACAAACGCCTTGGCGACCGTGCGCACAAATGGGACTGCACCGGCGGGAACCGGGACCGAACCCTTGAGGATGGAG
>JAJZHE010000118.1 GCA_021804655.1 Acidobacteriota bacterium | reverse complement strand
ATGCAGATCGGGTCCATATATCTTGGTGGCCAGTTCGCCTTTCACGCCGCTCACGGCCTCTTCCATGTTGTCTTCAATCGGCTGAGAAAATCCCCAGACCACACCGGGAAGCGATTGCTCCAGTTGTTTGTTCATGGAGGCGATCAGATCGTCTTTGTTCTGATGAAAGATTGGCCTCCACTGTTCCTTCGGCTTCAACCCCACGAAGTATTCAATGTTGAAAAATCCCGTATGATCCGTCCCGTCATCCGGGCGCCCCGTCTGGCTTGTACACACCGTCGTTTCCGGAAAGGAGCACAGGATCACGCGCGCGCGGTTTGCCACGCTCACGCCTTCATCCTGTCCTGCGCTTTGCGCCAGCGTTCCGCGCACCCATAGCGCGCCTTCATCCAGATGAGGCAGAAACTCCGACCCGATCACGCCGCCGACAGCAAGATAAAGGGCAAGCAACAGACTCGCCACGCCCACGCTCAGCGTAATGTAGCGATGATGAATCGTCCACAGAACCGCTTTGCGGTAGTGTTCGGTCAGATAGGTGACAATCGGATTTTCCCACTCTGTCGCGCCCTTGCGGAACAGCAGGCCGGACAGTACGGGTGCAACGATGATCGAATAAATCAGCGCTCCAAGCAGCGCAAATGAAACCGTCCAGGCCATCGGACGGAAGAGCCGTCCTTCCACCGCTTGCAGGGTAAAGATGGGCAGATACGCCGAGATGATGATCAGGATTGCGTAAAAGACTGGACGCTGCACCTCGATCGCCGCGTCGCGCACGCACTCCAGCGGCGTGCGTGCACCATCCTTGTTGTGGTTCAGGTGACGGATGATATTTTCCACCATCACCACGGCTCCATCCACCACCATGCCGAAGTCGAGTGCCCCAAGAGACAGAAGATTGGCCGGAATATGTTTCAGGTCAAGACAGATCGACGCAAAGAGCAGGGAAAATGGAATGGTCAGCGCGACGATGAATGCGCCTCTCACGTTCCCCAGAAACAAAAACAGGATCAGCACCACGAGGATGATGCCCTCGGTCAGGTTGTGCATCACTGTATGCGTCGTGAAGTGCAGCAGGTCGCTTCGGTCCACGAAGGGAACGATCTTCACACCCCTCGGCAGAATCTTGGTGTTCAGCTCCTCCACTTTCTGGTGGATGCCTTCCAGAACCGGCTGTGCGTTCGCGCCTTTCAGCAGCAGGGCGATTCCCGAGACCGCATCCGGATTATCCACCAGCTTGCCGTCTTCCCGGTGATAGGTCTTGCCAAACTGCCCCAGCCGGATCATCGGTCCCTGCTCAACCGTCGCAATATCTTTCACGCGCAGCGGCGTTCCGGTCTTGGTGTAGATCACGGTGTTTTCAATATCCGTAATGGTGCGCACCAGCCCCACTTCCCGAATATTGATCTGCTGCTTGCCGGCCTGAATGAAGCTGCCTCCGCCGTTTGCGTTGTTGTTGCTCAGTTGCTGCTCCACCTGGCTCAGGCTCAGGCCATAGGAGATCAGCTTGTTTGGATCGAGCCGCACCTGATACTCCCGCGTCGGCCCGCCAAATGGATTTGTATCCGGCACTCCAGGCACCGACTTCAGATTCTTTTCCACCACCCACGTTTCCAGCGATTTCAAATTCATCGCGTCGTATGCGGGGTTGGTGCTGTCCAGTGTGTAGAAGTAAATCTGTCCCACCGGACTCCAGTCGGTTCCCATCTGCGGCGACACACCCGGCGGCAGCGTCACCTGCGACAAGTGCTCCAGCACGCGTTCCCGATTTTCAAAGTTGGTTGTATCTTCGCCAAAAACCAACTCCACCGTGGACAGGCCAAAGATCGACCACGAGCGCACATGGGCAACGCCCGGGATCCCGTTCATCGCGACCTCCAGCGGGATCGTCACCTGTTGCTCAATCTGTTCCGCTGAAATGCCCGGCCACTGCGCAATCACGTCCACATAGTTGTTGGCCACATCCGGATACGCCTCAACCGGAAGCCGATGAAACGATACAATTCCCCAGGCCAGCAGCAGAAATGCTCCCGCCAGCACAAGAAAGCGGTTCTGCAACGCGAAGTCCACAATTTTCCGGATCATTGGACCTCCAGCGCGGCTTCCAGTTGCAGAACGTCGCCCACCAACTGCTGCCCTGGATCGATGCCCGCAAGAATTTCCTGCCTCCCGCCGCCGATCATGTCACCAGGAGTCACCTGTACTCTGCGGAAGTGGCCGTCACCCGTCGGCACATACACCCAGTCTTCGTCGTGAAGATGCAGAACGGCAGCGGCAGGAACCACTGCGTGCGTTTGCTTGGTCAGTGAGTCGATCGTGCCCGTCACAAACATGCCCAGCTTCAGCAGCCGCGCGGGATTCTCCACCTCGATGCGCACTTTCGCCGTGCGGATATTTGGATCGAGAATCGGACCAATATCGCTGATCGCGCCATGCAGCGCCTGATCCGCAAAGGCGTTCGGATGAATGATCACCTTTTGTCCAAGATGAATCCTGCGCAGATCGTTTTCATAGACGTCGCAGATCACCCACACTGTCGAAAGATCGGCAATCGTAAACGCCGTCGATGAGCCGGAAAAATTCACGCCGGCTGCTGCCGCGTTCGTCACATTCTGCGCAATGATCACGCCGGAAATCGGCGCGTACACATCCTCGATCGTCGTGGGATGCTCCTTGTTGGCTCCCAGCACCTGAAGCTGCTGCTCGGCGGCCTTCAGGTCGGCAACTGCATCCTGTTCCGTGTCGTCAGCCTGCTCCACCATGCTCTGCGAAATCGCACCATGCGCAAACAAATCCTTTGCGCGCACGTCCGCCTTCCTGGCAAGCAGTTCGTCGTTCTTTGCCTTCAGATACGTGTCGAATGCATTCGTGATATCCGGGCTTTGGACACGCAGCAGAAGTTGGCCCTTTTTTACGTTGTCATCCAGCCGCGCGCGAATGTCCACCACCTTGCCGCTGGCCAATGAAATCACCGGCACCTCGCGGGACACGTCAGGATTCACGCTGCCCGTCACATTCAGCGTGTCATAAGCCTGATAATTTTCCGCCGTCGTCAGCTTGAAACCCTCCGGATGTGGAACCGAAACGACTTCGCCGTTGCTCACCTCGACGACCTTTGCCTGTTGCACCATGCCGGATGCCGGATTGAACGGCTTCTTGCATGCATTCATCCAGATCATGCCCGGAAGCATTGTTGCCAGGGCAATCGCACGTCCACTCATGAAAGTCACAGGTCTCTTCACTGAATCACCTCGTGTCCAACGGCCAGATTCAACTGCGCCGCGGCTGTCATATACGTTCCCACCAGTTGCAGATACGCCAGTTGCACCGTTCGGTAGTCGCTCTGCGCATTCAGAAAATCCATCAGCGAAGCGCCGCCATGCTGATACGCATACGTCACTGTGTCGCGCACCCGCGTCGCCTGCTCGCGATACTGGTCGCGATACGGCTTCAGCAGCGCCACCGAACTGCGCACTTGCTCATAGGCGCTGTCCACATCGCTGAAGACCTGCGCGCGCGCAGCCTCCGTCAACTGCTGATTGCGCTCGATGTCAATCTGCGTACGTTTTTTCTCACCCTGGTTGCGATCGAAAATCCGGATCGGTACCGTGATGTTCACGCCATAGTAGGTGGGTAGCGGAGGATTTGCGCCGGAGTCCACGGCAAACGTCGGGTCCGCTGAGCCATTCGCCTTCGCCAGCTTTTCATTTGTCTTTGCCTGCTCCACTGCCTGCAGCGCCGCCTGCAGATCGGGGCGCGCCTGCAAAGCGGATTGCTCAAAGCTGTCCAGCGTTTGCAACTCCGCTGAGAAATCGAACGCTCCCGTCACGTCGAAGCGATCCACGGGAGTGCGATCGTCCAGAAGCTGGAGCAGAGCAATCTTCTGCGAGCGAAGATTCACCGTCGCTGCCTCAATCTCCGTCTCATATTGCACGCGCAACAATTCGATGCGGTCCAGATCGATCTGCGCCAGGTCGCCGGCCCGAAATCGCTCTTTGCTGATCGCAATGATGTTGTCGTAGTAGGTCAGATCGGCCTTTGCCAGCTCCAGCACGGCCTTGGCCTCCAGCGTCTGCACAAACGCCACGCGCAGGTTATACATCATGTTGCGTTGCAGGTCTTCATGCAGCGATCCGGCGATGCGCGTCCCTTCCTTTGCGCTCTCCAGCCGCAATTCGCGCTTGTGCTCCCGCTCATGCAGATAGCTGATCGATCCCGTCGTCAACGCATCCGTCAGTGGGCGATAATTTGTCGTATTCGTGTTTGGGTCGATGTGCGGTCCAAAGGGATACGTCTGGTCTTCAGTGAACGACGCGGTAGGATTCGGCCGCAGATACGCCGTTATCTCTTCCGCTTTCATCTCATCCACGTTCAGCGCGTCGGCCTTCAGCGCGGGATTCGCTGCCTCAAACCGGCCCTTGACCTGCTCCCAGGTCATGGTCTGTTGCGGGCCGGTGGCCGTTGTCGGACCGGCTGGTCGGGTCTGCGCATTCCCGCACGTCGCCAGCGTGGCAACGGACAGAATGCAGCAACCGGTCCACGATTGCAGAGATCGTTTCATAAATGCCCTCATTGTCGCGTTTGCATGCGACAGGGTAGCGATGTTCTGTGAATGCTGAGTTCGATTGCGGGATGGTTCTATGCCAACGACGGCGGCGGGCGGCTGAACGGAATACGGCGAACTCCAGCGCGATGCAGAGACAGATCGGCAGAGATCGGCAGCAACTCGCTGCTTTGAGGCAATTGAAAATCCCACGCCTCAGGATTCGCCTCAGCGCAGGATGAGGTGCAGAGATGCGGATGGTGCACATGCCCATCCTGTGCGCTTCGCAGGCAGCAATCCGCCTCGCGCGCGGCCTGCGCCGCCACCAGATCATCGCTCAGCGAGATCGCCGGCAGCAGCAGCATGATTGCAATCACCAGACACAGTGCTTGATGAACGCGTGGAGTGTGCTCACTTCTGGGCAGCCGCAGCCACACCGCAAGCATCGCCAGCGCCGTCGCCATCCACACCAGATTGAGCATCAATTCCATAGCTGCGTCCAATTCTACCCAGTTCGCTTGTCAGACTCCAAATTCGCATGGTTGGAATAAGTTTTGCGTAAAATCCGGAATAAAGTTTCATGCGGGATATTCCGCCGCACGATCAAAGCTCGAATGGGAGACGAAATTGAAGCAGGGAATGAGTCAGGCGGTTCGTCGCCTGTGCCACGCGTTGACCGCGCGTCGGGGTTCCCATTATGATGAGGAAGTCAACGGAATATTGCCCCCTCGTTCAATGGTAGGACAACTGCCTCTGGAGCAGTCTATCGGGGTTCGAATCCCTGGGGGGCAGCCAGATCGGCTTTTTCCGCACATTCCCCAACCAATTTTCGCCTGAAGGCAGTGCAATCAGTTGCGGTCCCTGTGTCTGCCCCGGGGATGCGCGTTTACTGCTTTCAGGCAGCGGAATTTTCCGGCGATTTGCCCGCCGTTGGTGCGCCGGGTGTCGGTGCGCCGCTGCTCCAGTCCGTCAGTGAGCTGATGAACTTGGCTCCAATGAAGTAACTCAGGAAGCCGATCGTCATCGCGCCCCAGGCGTCCATTACGCTGATGCGGATGGGCAGTGAAGGATTGGAGATGCGCGACGAGATCACCGTGACTGCCGCGCTTAGAATTGCCGTCGCAATCAGCCGGATCACAAATCGCCCAGCCGCGCGCGCGCCGCTCGATGTCATCAGCTTCTGCAGGAAACGCCCAACCGGATTCTTCGATTTTTCCTCCGGCGCAAACTCCGTCAGCGCCGCATTGAAGTCGTGCAGGATGCTGCCGGGCTGGCTCGCCTTGCTGAAGATCACATAAAGCATCGCCAGCCATCCGCCCAGCACTGCAAAGATCACAATCGTCGTTTGGTCGATTCCCACGGCAAAGCTGGCGGATGCGGAAAAATTCCTCCACGGCTCGGAGCAGGCTGGATTTCCGGCACCCTGCTTCGGATCGGTACACAGCGTGAAATCGCCCTGAAGATAGTAGCCATAATCGCCCGGCGAAAAATCCAGCACGCGTTGGATGGGGCCGCTCCAGCCCATATTGCACGACTGCAGAAAGCTGCGGTAATTTGCCTCCGCCTGCTGAAACGCCACCTCGCTTTCGTTGGCCTCACGCGTGGGCGCTGCATAGCGGGCCGGTTGCGAAAGATTGAATAGTACGATCATCGAATCCTGCGGCTGCAGAGTCACCTGCGGATTGATCGCAGCGCTCAGGGTTGATTCCGGAATATCGACCACGCACTTCGACGCTCTGCCTCCCACAATCGCCGGCGTGGTCAGTTGCAGCGTCGAAGTCATGATCGACACCGGCGCATCGGAGATATTCTGAATGGTCGCCGCCATGTTCGATGTGGAACCGATCTTCAGCGGCGTCTCCGAGGGAGTCAGCGTAATCTTCAGTGGAACCGCGGTGGTCGTCTCGCTGCCGCTCAGGTGTGGTCGGCTGTCGATTGTCGGCGAAGCATCCAGCGAAACTTTGCCCGCTGCAGTGCTGGTCGCCGCCGCCTTCGCTCCCGTGTCAACTGTTTTTGCTGACGGTGCCTGTGCCAGGCCGCATGCGCACACCAACCCCAACGCCAGCCATTGCGCCGCTCGCCTCACGCAACGCGACCCGATGGACGCTTGTCCTGTCTTTGCACGTGTTTGTTCCGCGATTTTCCTGTTCCTGTCAGCACGCATTGCCGCGTCCTCCTCGTTCAACCCGATCCACCACGGGAACAGTTGTCGGGCCGCATCAAAATCATCATCCGGAGAGTTCCGCTCATCGTACATCGCTTCCTGTCTTTCGCCAACAAAATTCGACATTTGCGCTTCCGCTGTCCGTCTCCGGCCATTCAGACAAACCTGCTATCTTCTTAGAGGACCATGAACTCACAACAGGAACCCGGATCATGTGGAAGCGCTGGCGCATTCGAATCATGCTCTTTCTGGCCGTTCTCGGCCCGGGCTTCATCACGGCCAATGTAGACAACGATTCCGGCGGCATCCTCACCTACTCCCAGGCCGGCGCACAATATGGCCACGCTCTGCTCTGGACCATGATTCCCATCACTCTGGCGCTCATCGTCGTCCAGGAGATGTGCGCGCGCATGGGCGTCGTCACCGGCAAAGGCCTCAGCGACCTCATCCGCGAAGAGTTTGGCCTGCGCATCACCGTCATCGTCATGCTGCTGCTGGTTGTGGTCAACTACACCAACGTCGTCACCGAATTCATCGGCATCACCGGCAGCCTTCACCTTTTTCACCTCTCCAAATTCATCTCCGTGCCCGCCTGCGCTCTGCTGGTCTGGTTCCTCGTTGTCCGCGGCGACTACAAGCGCGTCGAAAAAATCTTCCTCGTCGCCTCCGTTGTCTACATCGCCTACATCTTTGCCGGCGTGCTCTCCCAGCCGAGCTGGCATGACGCTCTGGTCGCCACCGTTCGTCTGCCGCATCGTTCCGTCTGGAGCAATCGAGCCTACATCTATATGGCCATCGGCGTCGTCGGCACCACCATCGCGCCCTGGATGCAGTTCTATCTGCAATCCTCCATCGTGGAAAAAGGGATTCGCGTGCGCGATTACGCCGCTTCGCGACTGGACGTCATCGTCGGCAGCTTCTTCACCGACATCGTCGCCTGGTTCATCATCGTCGCCTGCGCCGCCACGCTCTATGTGCATGGCATGGGTGCGATTCAAGTGGCCGCCGACGCCGCCGAAGCCATGCGTCCCCTGGCCGGCGACTACGCATTTCTGCTCTTCGCCTTTGGCCTCTTCAACGCCTCGCTTTTTGCCGCCTCCATCCTGCCGCTTTCCACGGCATACACCGTCTGCGAAGGTCTGGGGCTAGAATCCGGCGTGGACAAGAGCTTTCGCGAAGCGCCTTTCTTTTACTGGCTCTACACGCTGCTCATCGGCGGCGGAGCCATCACCGTACTCTTTCTGCCCGACGCGCAACTGATCAACGTCGCCATCCTTTCACAGGTGCTCAACGGCGTGCTGCTTCCGGTCGTCATCATCCTGATGCTGGTGCTCATCAACCGTCGCGACATCATGGGCGAACACGTGAACTCGCGCCTCTTCAACGTCATCGCATGGGCCACGAGCATCATCGTCATCGGCCTCAATGTCGCGCTGATTTTTGCGCACCCGTGAAACACGCATCCCTGAAACGCGCATCCCTGAAAGACGCATCCTGCACAGAAAACTACAGCAGCTTGCCCGCCGCCAGGTCCGCAATCAGCCCTCGATCCGCCGCCAGAAAATCGTATCCCGGCAACTCCTCCAGAGGCACCCAGCGCACATCGTGAAAGATATGCGCGCCAATCTCGCCTGCAAAGCGATGCACCGCGAAGAACTGCAAATCCACTGCACCGCCGTGGCGATAGTTGTGGCGGATGCGCGTGACCAGCGGGCCGATCTCCGCCTCGATCCCCAACTCTTCGGTCAACTCGCGCCGCAGCGCCTGCTCCGCGCTTTCGCCTGGCTCGATCTTGCCTCCGGGAAACTCCCATTGCAGAGCCATCGGCTGGTCCGGTCTGCGCTGGCAGATCAGCACCGTGTTACCGCGCAACATCAGCGCCGCTGCCACCAGCCGCACTGCGCCGCCTTTTCCTGCGCTCGCTTGAATCTCCCCGGTTTTCTCGTTTATCCCGTTTGCTTTCACAGCAACAGTGTAGCGTCTCCACTTCCTCAGCCGCCCGCCATCTTCACTCTGATCAACAATCGGTGCCGACTTCAATCCGCGCTTCGGTCTTCTACTCGCGCACAATATCCTCGCTGCCAACCGCTTTTGCTGGCTGGAAGATGCGCCAGCCGCGCTCAGCACAAATGCTGCGCAGGCCAGCGGACGCATTCACCGGCACGGGAAGACGCGACATCTCCAGCATTGCAGCATCATGCACGGAGTTGCCAAAGACCGCGTCCGGAGCAGAAATCTGCACGTGTCGCAGCGCCGTTGCCTTGGCTGCTCCGGTTGGAACATCCACCAGCTCCTCGGTCAGCCGTCCCTCCACCGCGCGCACGGATGCGGCCAGCACATTTTTCGCAGGAATGCCAAACGCCTTCACACCCGCCTCAATCACCCAGCGATTCGTCGAACTCACCGCCCACAG
>JAJZHE010000117.1 GCA_021804655.1 Acidobacteriota bacterium | reverse complement strand
AGCGATCCGGCAGCCTGGAGGCGACGCCCGTCGTTCGCAGCAGCCCACACGCGCAGCCATGCTCCCAGTCCGCTGAGCGCCACAGCCAGCCAAGTCACCAGAACAATGCCCGTCGTGGAACTCATCCCCATCGTGCTTTGCCAAACGCCCAGCCACACCCACAGTGTCCGAGGGCCGTTGTAGCCCGCCGACTGCCACGGAGCCAGAAATCCAGCCCCCAGCGCCGCGACATAAATCAACCATCGCATCCGCGACAAACCCTGCTTCATTCTCTTCGTGCTCCTGCCACTTCTTTCAGGGTAAATGCGGGATTCGCCGTGCAAAGCTGTTCATTCTCTACAATCGAAATCATGCCCGAGTCTGAGCTGCCTATCGCTGCGAGTGAGACAATTGTCGCCATCTCCACACCGCCCGGACGCGGTGGCATCGGCATTGTGCGCCTGAGCGGACCGCGCGCAACCGAGATTGCAGTGGAGCTGGTGCGTCTGCGCGGAACTCTGCAGCACGCCACAGCGTGTCTGGCCGATGTTCTGGATGCGGAGACAGAGATGTCCGCAGTCATCGACCAGGCACTCGTCACATGGTTTCAGCCGCCGCGCTCTTACACCGGCGAAGAGCTGGTGGAGATTGCCGCACACGGCTCGCCGGTTGTGCTCAATCATCTTGTCCGTCGCGCGCTTGCGCTGGGCGCGCAGCTTGCCGCGCCGGGTGAATTCACACAGCGCGCATTCCTCGCCGGTCGCATCGACCTCACACAGGCCGAGGCTGTCCGCGACCTGATCGAGGCGCAGACGCTGGCTCAGGCACGGCTGGCCGCAAGCCAGATGGGCGGCGCGCTCAGCCGCCGTGTTCAGCCCGTGAAGCACAGTCTGCTGGAGTTGATCGCACTGCTCGAAGCGGGCATCGACTTTGCCGAGGACGACCTGGAAGTCGCATCCACGGACGAGATTTTGCGCCGCTTGGCCACGGTGGAAGAACCGTTGACCGCGCTGGCCGCCACGTTCCAGCATGGCCGCCTCCTGCACGATGGCCTGTCGCTCGCGATTGTGGGCCGCCCCAACGCCGGCAAAAGTTCACTTTTCAATGCACTGGTTGAACGCGACCGCGCCATCGTAACGCCCATCCCGGGGACCACGCGCGATCTGGTCACCGAACGCATCGCGCTCGGCGGCATTCCTCTGGAACTCGTCGATACCGCGGGCCTGCGCGACGCCGTTGCGGAGGTGGATGAGGTGGAGCGGCTGGGCATGGCGCGCAGCCGAACCGCTTTGGCTGAGGCAGCGCTGGTGCTGGTGGTTGTGGATGCGACGCTCGGCCTCGGCGAGGAAGACCACCGGCTGCTTGCTGCGCTGGAGGGTCGCGCGGCGATTCTGGCCTGGAACAAATCCGATCTGCTGCCTGCTTCATTTACCCAGGGCACGGTGATAGCGACGTCGATTCCGACCGTCTTCACCTCCGCCATGACAGGGGACGGACTCTCCGAACTCCGCGCCGCCATCCTGCGCCAGGCCACCGGCGGAGCGGCGGCAGAATCCGGCATGCTGACCACGCTGCGCCATCAGCAGACCGTCCTGACCGCGCTGGACGCGCTTACCGATGCGCGCGCCGCCGTTGCCGATTCCACTCCGCACGAGATGCTGCTGCTCGATCTTTACCGCGCACTCTGGGCGCTGGATGCGCTCACCGGACAGACCACCACCGACGACGTTCTCCAGCTCATCTTCAGCACTTTCTGCATCGGAAAATAGCCGCAGAAACGGCAATCGCCCTGCAAAACTTCTTTGCCGTGTGGAATCCCTGCGCTACACTGTCACTCACGCTGCGGCAGGCTCATCTGCGCGCGCTAGATTGTTTCACTTCAGGACTGGTCCACCATGCGAAGTAGGTTCTCTCGGAAACGCCTTGCCCTGCCGTTCGTCGCCTCCACTCTGCTCAGCCTGGCGGTTGCCGCGCAGACGCCGCTTGACTCCACCTATGCGCGCGACCTGAGTCAGCCCATCGACCAGCACTACTCTGACCAGATTCGCAAGTACACCACGGAGCCGGAGTTTCTTTCGCCACTGGTCAGCTATCTGCCCGCGTCAAAGACTGTGCCGACGCCGGAAAAGGTGCTGGGCGATGTCTCCGGCGCGCCGAACATGCTGCCGTATGCGGAGGATGTCTACAAATACTTCCGCCTGCTGGCCGCCGCATCGCCGCGCGTGCGCGTGGTGACCATCGGTCATACGGAAGAAGGCCGCGAGATGATCGCCGTGGCCATCGGGGATGAGAAGCTGCTGGCGCAGCAGCAGGAAAACGATGCGCGCCTGGCCCAGCTTGCCGATCCGCGCACCATCCACATGGACGACACCGCGGCGCGCAAGCTGGTCGATCAGTCCTGGCCTGTTTATTACATCACCGGCACCATCCACTCGCCGGAGACCGGTGCGCCGACGGCGCTGATGGAGCTGGCCTATCGGCTGACCGTCGATGACGCGCCGTATATCCAGTACATCCGCACGCACATGATCGTGCTGATTACGCCGGTCGTCGAGGTGGATGGCCGCGACCGCATGGTCGATCTCTACCGCTGGCATCGTGCGCATCCGGACGAAAAATATCCGCGCCTGCTGTATTGGGGCCACTACGTGGCGCATGACAACAACCGCGACGCCATGGGCATGACGCTGGACCTTTCGCGCAACGTGCTGAATACCTTTGTCGGCTGGCACGCCCAGGTGCTGCACGACCTGCATGAGTCCGTTCCGTTCCTCTATGACAATACGGTCGGCGATGGCCCTTACAACTCCTGGGTCGATCCCACGCTGGCCGATGAATGGGCCGAACTGGGCTGGAACAACATCTCCCAGATGCAGTCCTTTGGCATGCCCGGCGTTTTTACACATGGAGATTTCGACACGTGGAATCCCGGCTACCTGATGTTTCTGGCTGCGATGCACAACGGCATCAGCCGCCTGTATGAAACCTTTGGCAACGGCGGCGCAGACACGGAAAAGCGCATTCTCACGCCGGAGGAATACTCGCGCACCTGGTATCGTCAGAATCCACCGCTGCCGCAGGTGCTGTGGTCGCAGCGCGACAACAACAACTATGAGCAGACGGCGCTGCTGACCACATTGACTTACTTTTCACGTCACACGCATCACTTCCTGGAGAACTACTACATCAAGAGCAAGAACTCGGTGAACAAGCCTTCCCTGGAGGGTCCGGCGGCCTATGTCCTGCCTGCCGATTCTGCGCAGGCGAACCGCCAGACACAGCTCCTGCGCGCTCTTGCCCGTCAGCACGTTGAAGTGCAGACGCTCACCGGTCCCGTGACCACCAACATTCCAGGTGCCAAGCGCGGCGATAAGCCCGTCTCCGTCACCCTGCCTGCGGGCAGCATCGTCGTACGCATGGATCAGCCATATTCGCGCATTGCCGACGCGCTGCTGGATCACCAGTTCTGGGCGCCGGACGATCCGCAGAAGCACCCGTACGACGACACGGGATGGTCCTTCACCGACCTCTTCAACCTCAAGGTCGATCGCGTCACCGATGCAACGATCCTGCATGCGCCGATGAAGCCGCTCACCGACCCGGGAGCGATTCTGCCCGCAGCCATCGGCACCGGTTCGGTGGCCATTGTTCCCAACTCCGGCCAGGTCACGCTGCTTTCGCTCACCTACAAACTCAAATCGGCAAAGATTCAGGTCGCAGAGAAATCCTTTGACGCAAATGGCCGCAGCTATCCTGCCGGATCGCTTGTGATCACTGACGCAGACTCCACCGCTCTCCACTCTGCGCTGCAAGCGCTTGCTCTCAGTGCGGATGCAGCGGATGCAGCGCCGGCGGTTCCGATGCACACGGTGACCGCGCCGCGCATCGCCGTGATGCACACCTGGCTGTCCACGCAGAGCGAAGGCTGGTGGCGTTACGCTCTGGACGATCTGGGCATTCCCTTCGACTACATCAGTACGCAGACGGCAGCGAAGGAATCGGACCTGCGCGCGAAATACGATGTCATCGTCTTTGCACCCGTGGGCCGCGCCAGCGCCAGCATGATCCTCGACGGCTACCCGATGTGGAACAACCCGATGCCGTGGCAGAAGTCGGCGATCACGCCCAACCTGGGACGCATCGACTCCACGCCCGATATGCGTCCCGGTCTGGGTTATGAAGGACTCGCGCATCTGAAAGATTTCGTTCAGCAGGGCGGTCTGCTCATCACGTCGGAGGACACGGCGCAGTTCGCCATCGACACCGGTCTTGCTCCGGGAGTCAGTCTTGCACCGCATCAGGACGCGCGCGTCGTCGGCACCGTGCTGCAAAGCGTCTTTGTCGATCGCTCATCGCCCGTTGCCTGGGGCTTCGGCGCAACGGTTCCCGTGTACAGCGCCAGCGGCATGGCCTTCAACGTCAGCAATACGCTCGGTCGAGCTGGCTTCCGAACGCTGATGGACCCGTACTCGGAGCGGCCCACCGGACGCGGCACCGTGGCCGACAGCGACCAGCCGGTGGCCCGGCCCATCACCCCAGCCGATCCGCTGCCCATCAGCAAGCCTTGGCAGGCGCGTCCGCTCAACGAAGATCAGTTGCGCAACAACCTGATGGTTATCCCAGCCAATCTGCGCCCGGATGTCGTTCTGCGCTTTGCCGACGGCAAGGATATGCTGCTCGACGGCTTGCTCAACAAGCCAGGCTCCATTGCGCAGCGCGCCATCGTCGTCGATGCTCATATGGGCACTGGCAACGTCCTGCTCTTTGGCAACGACCCCATCTATCGCGGCGAGACAATCGGAACTTATCCGCTGGTCTTCAATGCGATGCTCAACTTCAACGCGCTCAGCCAGAAAGCAGCGGACACGACGACTGAATCCGCTGGACAGTAGCTGTAGAACGAGCGTTCCATCCAACCGACGCTGCGCCGGAATGAGGGTCTCGCATCTCTGGCGCAGCGTTCTTGTCTCTGTGCTGTGGCTGCCCACCGTTCACCCTGCGCTGGAGCATCTTCGCTCATTGTCTACACAGTTGAACAGCCGTTCGTGTGGCTTTTCATTGAGAAAAGGCAGCTTCGTACGGGTTTCAGATGGCAACACCGGCAGTGAAAATGCTTTATCATGCCAGTAACAGTGGTTGCTGCAAGGCGTCCACGCTCGGAGACCGCATGAATTCGCTCTTTCGCCGTTTCGTCTTTGGCTTTTCCCTTTGCCTGCTTCTGGTTTTGCTCGGCGGCGAATATGGCCTGCGCGTTCTCGGCGCTGACTCCGGCAAAGACGGTGCCTATCGTCAGATCGAGGTTTACTCTGAGGTTCTGCGCAAGATTCAAACCGACTACGTGACCGTGCCAAGCATTCCCGACGTTACCTCCGGCGCGCTTCACGGCCTGCTGGATTCGCTTGACTCCGGCTCCAGCTATCTCAGTCCGGCGGAGTACAAGATTTACAGCGAGCGTCCGACGGGCGGCAGCGCACAGGTGGGCATGATGCTGGCCAAGCGCTTCGGCTATGCGACCGTCGTCAGTGCGCAGCCGGATTCCCCGGCCGCCAAAGGCAACTTCAAGGACGGCGACGTCGTCATCGCAATCGATGGCCACTCCACGCGTGAACTGCCCGCGGCGCTGCTGAACCTGATGCTGGAAGGCAAGTCTGGAACCGAGGTCACGCTCTCTGTGATTCGGCCCGGCAAAAGCGATCCGGACAAAGTTCCGCTCACCCGCGTCGATCTTCAAACGCCCAATATGTTTGTGCAGCAGTACGACTCCGGCGCGATTGTCTATATGAAGCCAGTGGCACTTTCCGCCGCGCGCGTGGACGCAATGGCAGCTCGCATCAAGGCCATGCAGGGAACCTCGGAAAAGAAGATTCTGCTTGATTTGCGTGATGTCACCAGCGGCACCCCCGCTGACGGCCTGCGTCTGGCCAATCTCTTCCTGGCCAAAGGCACACTGGCCACGCTCAGCGGTCAGCACTTCGCCACGCAGACCTTCACCGCCGACCCCAAACTCGACCTCACCAATGTGCCGCTGACCGTTCTCGTCAATCGCGGCACAGCCGGAGCCGCTGAATTGGCCGCTGCTGCGCTGGAGGACAACAAGCGCGCCGATATCGTCGGCGAACGCACCTTTGGCGATGAATCTGTGCAGAAGACCCTGCCGCTGCCCGACGGAGCCGCCGTCATCCTTACCATCGCCGAGTACGCTTCGCCCTCCGGTAAAAAAATCATGCAGGACGCGGTCACTCCCACTGTCACCGTTGACGACGGCAGCGACGCACAGAGTCTGGACAGCCAGGCTGCCTCTGCACCCAAAGGCGACCCTATTCTGGACAAGGGTCTGGCTCTTCTGCGCGCCAAATCCGCCTGACGCTGAAGGCTTCGTATCCCGCGCTGCGTGGTTGTTTCTCTTTGGCTTCTGTGCAGCCAGATTTTGCTTTTTCGTGCACTCTCTGACGCTCGGCACGACCGTTTCCTCAGTTTTTGCAATTGCGGCGTGTTAGCCTCAGGCTCAGGAATTCGCTGAAGGATTCGCCCGTGTCCCCCAACTCAAAATCTGGTTCATCCAGACCCGGCGTACCCAAATTCAGTGCATCTGGTCCCGGTGCATCTGGATCTGGTTCAACTGGACCCGATACTTCGGGTGGCTTTCATCCCCCGCGCAGTCGTCCTACGTATTCGGCCTCAAACGCTGCCGCGCCGCGCCGCAAACTTGCCGGGCGACTGACTCTGGTTGTCCTTTTTGCCCTTGCTGCGGTTTTTGGCTCGCTTGCAGGACTGATGCTGGTCTACTCGGTCAATCTGCCCCAGATCAATGATCTGGAGCGTTATCGCCCGGCTTCGATGACCGATCTGTATGATCGCAAAGGTCACCTGATTGGTTCCATCGCGCTGGAGCATCGGGTGCTGATTGGCTATGGCGATTTTTCTCCCGTCCTGCGCCAGGCAGTGATCTCCATCGAGGACAAGAACTTCGAGTCGCACTGGGGCATTAATGTTTTTCGCATCGTCGGCGCGCTGGTGCACGATCTTCGCTCACATGGCCGCTCGCAAGGCGCTTCCACGCTGACCATGCAGCTTGCACGCAATCTTTTTCTTTCCTCGGAACGCACCTACGCGCGCAAGATTCAGGAGGCGTTTCTGGCCATCCAGATCGAGCGCACGTTCACCAAGGAACAGATTTTCACGCTCTACGGCAACCAGATTTATCTCGGTCACGGCAACTACGGCTTTGAGGCTGCTGCGGAGTTTTATTTTTCCTGTCACGCACGCGACCTCACGCTGACCCAGGCTGCGCTTCTGGCTGGTTTGCCCAAAGGACCTGTCGCTTACTCGCCGTTGCTCAATCCTCAAAAAGCATTGCGCCGTCGCAATCTGGTGCTCACGGAGATGGAGGCGGACCACGCCATCACGCACGCCGAGGCGGAGACTGCGCGCAGCGCCCCGCTTGGCCTGCACATTGCACAGCCCGATGTCCCCGTCGCGCCCTGGTTTGTGGAAGAGGTTCGTCGCGAGCTGAATCAGCACTTTGGCTCCGATGTTGTGCTTCAGTCTGGCCTGCGCGTGGACACCACGCTCGATCTCGATCTTCAGCGCGTCGCCAATCGAGCGGTTTTGGACGGTTTGGCCGCCTATGAGCGCCGCCGCGGCTGGCGCGGAGTCTCGGCTAACGTTGTGGCTGAGGGCATTGATCCGGAGAGCTACAAACATCCCGATTGGGCCACGCATGCGATGCCCGGCGACTACACCCATGCGCTGGTTACCCGAGTTCTGCCGTTGGAGATTCGCGCGCGCGTGGGCGACCAGCGCATCGTGTTGACGCCGGAGGACTGGAAATGGACGGGCCAGGCGCATGGCGACGCGCTGGTGAAACCCGGCGACCTCATCTACGTTCATCTTGCCACTGCTGCGGAAGGCAACGCGGAACGCGCGACACTGGAGCAGGACTCCGGTGCGCAGGGCGCGCTGATGGCGATGGACAACACGACAGGCGATGTTCTGGCCATGGTTGGCGGTCGGGATTACGCGCTTTCGCAGTTCAATCGCGCCACGCAGGCCGAGCGCCAGACCGGCTCCAGCTTCAAGCCCTATGTCTACACCGCGGCCATCGAAAGCGGCCTCACACCCGATGACACGGTGATGGATTCGCCGGTCAGTTTCGGCAGTTATCATCCGCACGACTATGAGAACAACTACAAGGGCCGCATGACCATCCTGGATGCCTTCGCCGATTCGCGCAACATTCCGGCACTGCGTCTGGCCAGCCGCGTCGGCATCCACACTGTCATCGACACCGCGCACCGTTTTGGCGTCACTTCCACCATTCCGCCTTATCTGCCCATCGCGCTGGGCGCCGTTGAGATCACGCTTGCCGAGCAGATGCAGTCCTACGCGGTTTTTCCCAACGACGGCATCCGCGTTCAGGCGCATCTCGTTCGTTCGGTTTCCAGCGCGGATGGTGTTCCTCTGTGGCAGCCTTCGCCAACCATCTCCCAGGTCATCAGCCAGCAGACGGCGCGCTCGATGATGCTCCTGCTGCGCGCTGTCACCCGCTCTGGAACAGCAGCCGCGGCAGCCGCGCTCAACCACCCGGTTGGCGGCAAGACCGGCACCACCAGCAACTTCACGGATGCCTGGTTTCTTGGTTTCTCGCCTTCCGTCACCTGCGGCGTCTGGGTTGGCTTTGACAGCCGTCAGTCGCTGGGGGACAAGGAGACGGGTGCGCGCGCGGCACTGCCCATCTGGGCCGCTTTCATGCGCTCAGCCATCGCCGATCACCCGCAGGAAGCATTTCCTGGCGACTCGCCAGCAAACACACCAACTCGCGACACCTCGCCGATGAGGGGAAGGCCGCGAGAGCCATCTGTTCCGCTGCCGATCAAACCCCGGCAGCCAGCGGCTTCACCCGCGCGAAATAACGCCGCGCCCGGCGCACATCCAGATCGATCTGTGCTCGCAGGCTCGCCACATCCGGCCACTTGATCTCCGGTCGCAACCAGCTTCGAAACTCCAGTTCCAGCGCGGTCTCTGCGGTCAGCTCGATCGGCTCAAAATTCAGAATATGTGTCTCCACGGCAAACGAAGGCTCACCCACCGTCGGTCTCCAGCCAATGTTGGTGACCGCTTCAAACCAGCGCTGCTGTCTGTCATCGCCAAGCCTCAGCCGCGTTGCATAGACGCCGGTCGCGGGCAGGATGCCCGCATATTCGGCCAGATTCACTGTCGGAGCCAGCAGACGGCTGCCAATCCCGCGTCCGCGCGTCGGATGAGATCGCACGGAAAACCATCGTCCCAGCAGACGCCGGGCTGCATTTACCGCTCCTGCCTGCAGCCGCGTTCGAATCAGCGAACTGGAGACTGCCTGTCCGCGCA
>JAJZHE010000116.1 GCA_021804655.1 Acidobacteriota bacterium | reverse complement strand
TGACATTGGGCGATACGCATGAGGTGTATGTGAAGGGCAAGGTGGATGAGTCCGACATTGCGCATGTGTATCTGGGCCAGCCGGCGCGCATCAAGGTGGAGAGCTTTCGCAATCGCTATTTCGATGGCAAGGTGACGAAGATCTCTCCGATGGGCGTGGAAAAAGACAACGTGACCACCTTTGAGGTGCGCGTCTCGATCAACAATCCGAATGGCGAGCTGAAGTCGCAGATGACGGCGAACGCCGAGATTCTGATGGGCGAGCACAAAGGCGTGTTGACTGTTCCGGAGAATGCAATCACCTATGACAACGCAAAGCAGGCATCTGTGGAGGTTCCGGATGCGCACCAAAAGAGCGGAATGCGCAAGGTGCCGGTGACGGTAGGGCTTTCCAACGGATCGGTGACGGAGATTGTGAGCGGATTGCGCGAAGGCGATGCGGTGGTGTTGCAGTAGAACGTGTGCTTCAAGCCGACAAGATGAAATCGACGAGGATGGGACGATGAAGAAACGATATGGTTTTGCGATGGCGGCAATGCTCGCCGCCAGTTCCCTGCTGGCGTGTGCCGATGCACGCTTTGAAAAGACTCTGCACGTGAGCGAAAACAGCCAGTTGCATCTGATGAACGGCGCGGGCAATGTGCATCTGCGACGCGGCGTGAGTGGCCAGATTCACATTGTGGGCGTGGTGAAGCGCGGTTGTGGCTGGGTCATGTGGGGCGACAAGCCGTCGGAGGAGCAACTGCGCGCGATTGCACAGAATCCACCGATTGAGCAAAGCGGCGAGCTGGTGACGGTGGGTGCGCATCTGCATGATCTACACTGCATTTCCATCGATTATGAGATTGAAGCGCCGAGCGGCGTCAGTCTGGAAGTAAGCACGGGGTCGGGCGATGTGACCGACGACGGTGTGGGTGACCATGCGCACCTCCGCACAGGTTCCGGGAATATCCATGCCAACGGATTGACGGGCGGATTTTCCGTCGGAACAGGATCGGGCGATGTGGTGGCCACGGGCAGTGGAAGCGGCGATGTGCGCGCAAGTACGGGGTCGGGCAACATCGACGTGAGCGGAATCGCAGGCGCACTGCACGCTTCCACAGGATCGGGCAATCTGCATCTGGCGGGCAGCCCGACGGCAAGCTGGTACGTATCGACGGGGTCAGGCGATGTGGAGTTGAAGCTGGGAAGCGCAGGCTACAATCTGGACGCACATACAGGATCGGGCGATGTGCATGTCGAAGGCAACGCGGCAATGACCGGGGTGCAGTCCACGCATCACTCGTTCAAGGCGCAGGTGCGCGGCGGAGGACCGACGGTCGAAGTGCATACGGGCAGCGGCAACGTGCGCATTCAATGAGGATGGGCGCAGCCGATACACTGAGTATCTATGGTGCGCATTCATCAGACGGTTCCCACGGAAAAGCTGCGGCTGCTGGTTTTTGATCTGGACGGCACGCTGATCGACTCCAGCAAAGACCTGTGCAACTCAGTGAACGCAACGCTGGAACATTTTGGTTTACAGCCGCTGCGCGACGAGTTGATCGTCAGCTTCATCGGGGGTGGAGCCGGGATGCTGATCCGTCGCGCGCTGCTGGAGCCGGGCGAACTGCCGGACCCGCTCGTCAACGACGAGGATTTTCACCGCCAGGCGCTGGAATATTTCCTCACCTGGTATCGCGCGCACAAGCTGGACTACACGCGCGTTTACGCGGGCGTGATGGAGTCACTGGCCGCCATCGAGGGCTGGAGCGATCATCCGCAAATGGCCGTGCTGACGAACAAGCCGGTGGGTCCGGCGCAGGCCATCTGCGAAGGCCTGGGGCTGTCGCAGTACTTCTCGCTGATCCTGGGCGGCGACAGCTTTGCAACAAAAAAGCCCGATCCGGAAGGATTGCTGCATCTGATGGAACGGCTGGGAGCGACACCGGAGACGACGCTGATGATTGGCGACTCCGAGGTGGACGTGAAGACGGCGCAGAACGCAAGCGCGTGGTCAATGGGATGCGGCTTTGGCTTGTCCCCTGAGTCGATGCGCGAAGCGGGACCGGATATCGAAGTGGATCACGCGGCGGAGTGGCTGGAAGCGTTGCGTCCGAATGCGCTGCGGCAGAAAGCGCCAGAGCCGATAGCCACGCTCGAAGGGTAGAGACGATTCAGGCCCAGAGAGAGATGCTCTTGCCGCTTGCAGTAACTGCTGGAGCCAATGCCTCGATGGCCAAGGGCGTGGAAGCGCTCTGCGTGGGCGGTGGTGGCGCGGAGGACGCAGCAGCGCTCGACGACTGCTCCTGTTGCGGTTGATCGCCTTCCTGCCCACGCCAGGCACTGGACATCCAGAGACTTTCGCTGTCCTGCGTGCCGGAGTAGACGTCTTCGGTGATCTTTGGACGCAGATGCGAGTGCCCCGCCGCTCCAGCAGAGTGCATGGCGGCATGACCCGAGCTGAGTGCGGTATGTGGTCGTGCTGGGGCGATGTGCATCTGCAGATTCACCTGAAAACTCGAACGGTCGAACGTCAACAAAGGTGCTGAGCCGGGCGCTGTTTGACGCATCGGCCCAGACGCTGATTCTGAGGGCAAATAAAGGACCAAAGTGCGGACCGAGTGGATGAGTTTTTTCTAAACAGCAACCCAGAGAAGCGATTGCAGTGTGTGCATCCACTCATCGAGTTCAGCCAGTGGCACGCATTCGCGGTCGCTGTGCGCGGTGCGCATGTCGCCGGGGCCGAGGACGACGACTTCTTCAGCGATGCGGGCGACGCGTGTGGCTTCCGAGCCGAAGCTGATGCCGGTTGGATCGCGATGAAGCGCTGCGGAGAGATGATCGGCCAGCGATGAGGCGTCGGCGCGATCGCAGGTTGGTTCGAAGCCGGGTTCGTCGCGCAGCAGTTCAAAGTGTGCGGTGATGCCAGGTGTTTTTTCTGTTGCCTGCCGGATGATCTGTTGAAGTTGAGCAGCGATTGCGCCGGTTGGTTCATTGGGAACGGCGCGCCATTCGATCAGAAACGAGCATTCGCCGGGAAGGATGTTTTTTGCAGTGCCGCCGGTGATAGTACCAACGTTGAAGGTGGTGGTTGGCGGATCGAAAAGCGGATGCGCGACGACGCTGGAAGCGGCGAGGATGCGCGGGATGAGCGCGGCCGCGGCGGCGATGGCGGAGATGCCTTCGCGGGGGAATGCCGAGTGCGCTTCCCTGCCCCGAACGACGACGCGCGCCAGACCGTAGCCTTTGCCGGCGACGGCGGGTCGCAGGCTGGTGGGTTCGCTGATGATGGCGCGCCGGATGCGCAGCGCAGGCAACGCGGCGAGCAGGCGCTCCATGCCTTTGCAGCCGATCTCTTCATCGGCGGTGAGCAGGAGCGCGACTCCGGGATGGAGCGCGTTGTGGGGAAGGCTGGCAACGGCGGCAAGAAAACAGGCAAGCGCGGATTTGACATCGCAGGCGCCGAGGCCGTTTGCGTGGCCGTCGGCGACGTGCAGCGTGTGCGGATCGCGCCAACCGACGGCAGGCGGAACGGTGTCGGTGTGACAGAGGAAGGCAAGATCGATGCGGTCGGGATCTTCGACCGGGGCGGGTCGCGCGATCAGATTGGCTTTTTCCACGCCCTTTTCGTCGGCGTAGCGCAACAGGCGGCAACTCCAGCCGCGAGGCTGAAGAAATGCAGTCACCCAGTCGAGCAGCGGCAGATTGGAGAAGCTGGAGACGGTGGGAATGGCGACGAGCGCGCGCAGGATTTCCACCGGAGTCAGGCTCGGCTGCGAGGCAAGCTTCACGGCGTGACCTCGCGGCCAGAGATGAAGACGCGCGGGCGCAGCGGAGCGGCGGCGAAGTAGGCGAGTTCGCGGTAATCGGCGATCTCATGCAGCAGGAAGTCAGCGCGTTTGCCGGGTTCGAGCGAGCCGATCTCATGGGCCAGGCCGAGGCTGTGCGCGGCGTTGAGCGTGGCGGCGGTGAGCGCTTCGGCGGGCGTCATGCGCATCTGAAGGCAGGCCAGCGAAAGCGTGAAGGCCATGGATGGCGCAGGCGCGGAGCCAGGGTTGAAATCCGTCGCAACAACGACGGCCATGCCTGCGTCGATCATGCGGCGAGCAGGTGGGTACTGCGTGCGCGAGAGACAGAAGACCGAGGCGGGCAGCAGTACGGGCTGAACACCGGCGCGGGCAAGCTGCGCGATGGTGGCGTCGTCGATGGTCTCCAGATGATCGGCTGTGGCTGCGCCGAGTTCGGCGGCGAGCACGGCTCCGGTGCCGGGGCGGAACTGCTCGGCGTGGATGCGCAGGCCGAGGCCCAGACGCTGCGCGGCGGTGAGCACCTGCCGCGTCTCTTCGACGGTGAAGGCGTGGTCGTCACAGAAGGCGTCGCAGAAGCGGGCAAGTTGTTCGCGCGCGACGACGGGCAACAACTCGTGAAGGATGGATTGGATGTAGGCGGCGCGATTCTCGGCGTACTCCCGCGGCACGGTATGCGCGGCAAGCAGGGTGGGGACGATCTGCACCGGTCCTTCGTCGTGGAGCTGCGCGAGAACACGGAGCAGGCGCAGTTCGGTTTCGGTGTTGAGTCCGTAGCCGGATTTGGCTTCCAGAGTCGTTGTGCCTCCGCGCAGCATCCAGTCGCGGTGACGCCGGGCGTGGGTGAGCAACTCGGCCTCAGTGGCCTGACGGGTGAGGCCGACGGTGGACTGAATGCCACCGCCGGCAGCAGCGATCTGCTGATAGGTTGCGCCGTCGATGCGCTGCTCGTACTCGGCGGCGCGGTTGCCGGCAAAGACGAGATGCGTGTGGGCATCGACGAAGCCGGGCGTGACGAGGCAGCCTTTGGCATCGAGAATTTCGCAGTCTCCAGCCCAGCTATCGATAAGGCCGCGCAGGTCGGAGTAGCGACCGACGGCACGGATGCGTCCGTCTTCGATGAGCAGCGCGGCCTCGGGAATGAGGCCGAGTTCGCGCAGGTCGGGGCCGGTACGCGGGCCTGTGTGTGGAGTGGCGTGCGGGCTGGCCAGCGTGACAAGCTGGCCGATGTTGACGATGGCGAATCGCGCAGAGCAGGTCATGGTTCGCCTATCGCTCCAGCATGGGCATGTGAATGCCGCGTTCGCGCGCAGTGCGCTGGGCAATTTCATAACCGGCATCGGCGTGACGGACGACGCCGAGGCCGGGATCGTTGTTGAGGACGCGCTGGATGCGGCGGCGCGCGTTGTCGGTGCCGTCGGCGACGGTGACTTGACCGGCATGGAGCGAGTAGCCCATGCCGACTCCGCCGCCGTGGTGGAAGCTGACCCAGCTTGCGCCGCTGGCGGTGTTGAGCAGGGCGTTGAGGATGGGCCAGTCGGCGATGGCGTCGGAGCCATCGAGCATGCGTTCGGTTTCGCGATACGGGCTGGCGACGGAGCCGGTATCGAGATGGTCGCGACCGATGGCGACGGGCGCGGAGAGTTCACCTTTGCGAACGAGATCGTTCATGGCCTCGCCCATCTGTGCGCGCTCGCCGTAGCCAAGCCAGCAGATGCGCGCGGGCAGCCCCTGATAAGCGAAGCGGTTGCGCGAAAGCCGCATCCAGCGCTGGAGGATTTCATTGTGCGGGAACAGCTCCAGAGCGAGACGATCGGTGCGATCGATGTCGCGCGGGTCACCGGAGAGCGCAACCCAACGGAATGGGCCGGAGCCTTCACAGAAGAGTGGGCGAATGTATTCGGGAACGAAGCCGGGAATGTTGAAGGCGTCGGTGCAGCCGGCATCGGCGGCGAAGCGGCGGATGTTGTTGCCGTAGTCGAAGGCGATGGCTCCGCTGCGCTGGAGGTCGAGCATGGCGTGGACGTGAACGGCCATCGCCTCCGTGGACAGGCGGGTGTACGCCTGGGGATCGCGCTGGCGCAGCGCGGCGGCCTGCTCCAGCGTATATCCCAGCGGAATATATCCATTGAGGGGATCGTGGGCGCTGGTCTGGTCCGTGACGACATCGACGACGACGCCGCGGCGAACAATCTCCGGCAGCACTTCAGCGCAGTTGCCGACGAGACCGACGGAAAGCGCGCGACCTTCGCGGCGAGCCGACTCACAAAGCTGAAGCGCTTCGTCGAGGGAGTCGGTGACCTGATCGCAGTAACGCGTATCGACGCGGCGATCGATGCGGCTGCGGTCGCAGTCGATGGCAAGCACGACGCCATCGTTGAGCGTGACGGCGAGCGGCTGCGCGCCGCCCATGCCGCCGACTCCGCCGGTGACGACGAGACGACCCTTGAGCGTGCCGCCGAAGTGGCGATCGGCCAGTGCGGCAAAGGTTTGAAACGTTCCCTGCAAGATGCCCTGCGTGCCGATGTAGATCCAGCTTCCGGCGGTCATCTGGCCATACATGATGAGGCCCTTGCGGTCGAGTTCGTGGAAGTGATCCCAGTTGGCCCAGTGGCCGACGAGGTTGGAGTTGGCGAGGATGACGCGCGGGGCCATCTCATGCGTGGGAAAGACGGCGACAGGCTTGCCGGACTGGATGAGCAGCGTCTCTTCGTCGCCAAGCTGCTTGAGTTCGCGAACGATGGCGTGAAAGCTGGGCCAGTTGCGCGCGGCGCGACCGATGCCGCCGTAGACGACGAGGTCTTCGGGACGCTCGGCGACTTCCGGATCGAGGTTGTTCATCAGGCAGCGCAGAGCGCCCTCCTGTTGCCAGCCTTTGCAGTGGAGTGCGCTGCCGCGCGGTGCGCGAATGGTTTCCGTAGCTGTGGTCATCAAATCGTCTCCTGAATGGGGAGTTGGACGGGGTGTGAAAGGAACTGTTGCTGAAGTATGCGATAACGGGCGCGAATTTCATCCGCATCCGGGTGAAGACCGTTGGCAACCAATCGCCTGCCCTGAACATAGAGTTGATCGACTGCGGCACGAGAGGCGGAAAAGACAATCTGCTCGGGGAGTGAGGCAGCTTCGGTTCCCAGCAAAGCCATGTCGTCGAGACGGAGGGTGAGGAAATCGGCGGGTTCGCCGGGGGCAAGCGAGCCGCCCGGAACGCCAAGCGCGCGGTAGCCGTTGGCGGTCATGGAGCGCAGCAACGCGGTGCCAATGGAGTCGTCACTGGCCCAGCCTGGGCGCGAAGCACTGTCGAGGATGCCGCGCTCGCGGTCGCGCAGTCGCAGGTGATACTCCAGTTGCCGCGCATCCTCAAAAGGATCGATCTGCGCCTGACTGTCGGAGCCAAAGGCGATGGGGACGCCGAGCCGCGCTGCAAGATCGGCGGGAAAGATGCCATCGCCGAGATTGCGCTCGGTGGTGGGGCAACTGCAAATGGTGGCTCCAGCGTGAGCGATCCGCGCCATCTCGTCTTCCGTAATGTGGATGGCGTGGACGAGAGTGGTCTTTGCATCGAACATGCCCTGGTCAGTGAGCGCTGTGACGGGCGTGGAGCCGAATTCACGCAGACATGCCTGGTTTTCCGCAGGCTGCTCAGAGATGTGCAGGTGAACGGGACGCGCGCCTGTGGTGCGGCACCAGTCCACGATGGGGCGAAAGTCGGCGAGCGGGACGGCACGAATACTGTGCGGCGCGGCGCCGATGTGAATGAAAGGGTCAGAGGTGTGTTGCGTGGCAAGCGCGGCCAGATTTTCCAGATATTCGTCGGGCTGCTCGTAAAAGCGCATCTGTCCGGGATGAGGATCGAGGCCGAAGCCGGCGCGAAAATAAGCCGTGCGCAGCAGCGTGATGCGCAGTCCGATAGAGCGCGCGGCGGCGAGAACGGAGTCGGCCATCGCGTTTGGGTTGGAATAGGCGCGGCCATCGCGGTCACGGTGGACGTAGTGAAATTCGCCGACGAGGGCGATGCCGGTTTGCGCCATCTCCTGGAAGACGGCGCGGGCGATGTCGAACATTTGGTCGGGATCGGCAAAGGCGGCGGCGCGGTACATCTGTTCGCGCCATGTCCAGAAGGTGTCTCCACCGACGCGGCGGCCCTCGGCACGGGCGCGAAAGAGGCGCTGAAAGGCATGGGAATGAGCGTTGGCAAAGGCGGGAATCAGCACTCGGCCAGGCAGGGGCACGCGCTCGGCATCGTCGGGAATCTGCGGTGCGGGGACAATGCGAACGACGTTCCCTGCGTCATCGACGAGCAAACCGGCAGAAGCGAAAGCCTGGCCGTGCGCATAGAGAATATCGGGTTGAAAGAGCGTGTTCACCTGACCGCAGAATCCTCCGCACGGGAATACTCTCATGGTATTCCTCGCGGAGTCCTTGCGAAAGAAGAGATTCGCTGCAAAAAGCGAATGAGGACGTGGATTCCACGTTAAAGATAAAGATTCATCCCCGCTCCCACCAGAAGAACACGATTGGGCAATGGAATCGTTCCTGCAAGAATGCGCTGCGAGGGTGAGGCGAGATTATGGCTGCTCGGTTGCGGGGCGGTGAGCGCGCGGACGCGACCGGTCCGTTCGTGGCTGGATGGCGCTTTGCACGATGCTTCGATGGCAAATGTGGATGGTGTGAGCGATGAGCTGGAGATCGGTGACCAGAGAGGCTGAGCGCTGGTATGCAAGCGAAAGCCGGACCTTGTCGCGGGCGATGACCTCAAGAAAATAGCGCTCGGGGTCTTCGACGTGCTGGAGCAGAAAGCCTTCATTGACGTATTTGATGGAAGCCGGATCGGTGAGACCGGGACGGACGCGGAAAAGCCGACGATAGCTCCTGCAATTGGGGTCGATGAGTTCCGGCATGAGCGGGCGTGGACCGACAAAGCTCATCTCGCCGCGCAGGATGTTCCATAACTGCGGAAGCTCGTCGAGCTTGGTGCGGCGCAGCCAGTACCCGAGCGGCGTGATGCGGGGATCGAGGTCCAGTGTGAAAGCAGGGCCGTTCGCATTGGACAACATGGTGCGGAACTTCAATATGTAGAACGGACGCAGGTCGCGCCCGGTGCGAAGCTGGCGAAAAAGCACAGGTCCGCGCGAGGTGATGCGGATGGCGATGGCAAGCAGGATGAAAATAGGCAAAAACAGCAAGAGAGAAGAGATGGACAGCACAATGTCAAACAAGCGCTTGAGCACGAGATTCCCCCGCAAAATCAAGATTGGGCGGAGCGATAAAGTCCATGGAAGTGCGACTTTACCGGGTTTCGTGCTGCATCCGCAAAGGTATCGGCCTTGACGACAGCCGTTTGGAGCGGAAGACAGCAAACCCTCGTACAAACGCAGGTGAGGAGCTTCTGGGAAATGTGGGACAGCCACTTCAGCAAACTACATTTTGTGGTTGGTGTCAAGTTTTCCACAGAAAGTGCCAGTTTTGCACTGGTGGGCGATGCAGGATTCGAACCTGCGACTTCCACCGTGTGAAGGTGGCACTCTACCGCTGAGTTAATCGCCCGAGATGCTTCTGAGTGGCAGGGCGCCACGGCATGAAAAAGAAGCAA
>JAJZHE010000010.1 GCA_021804655.1 Acidobacteriota bacterium | reverse complement strand
ATCTCGTTGCCTGTCATGCTGCTCCCCCACGCTGGACTTTGATGGAACGCGCGCCGAAGACGCCCCGAAGACGCAACGGGCCGCGAAATTCCAGTGTATCGGCTGAGGCTGGCGCGCGTGCATTTTCATGCTGGCGCAGATTCCTCTGACTGCGGAGATTATCTGATCCACGCCCTGGTCAACGGACCTGTAGGCGTATCGGATACGCTGTCCTGCGATCTTATAGCGGCAAGCCAGGGCGCACAGAGCAAGACTGCTTCTTCCGCTGTGACGATTGCAAACGGACAGGTGAGTCTGACGGAAGCGACCAACATCCCGATGATCGCGGCGTATGCCAGCGTTGCTGGCAGCACGACCAGCATCCTTGAGCTTGTCTGCGCTGCGGCCAACAGCGTCGAGAGCGGAATTACCGCCACCCTGGTCGCAGAACCTGTGACTGTAGGCAGCAGCCAGCAGTTCACCAATAGCATCGGGAACAGCGGTTCCAATCCCATCGCCACGGGCGGCTGGAATCGAGTGAACAATTCTTCCGGTTATACCGGCACGTCCATTCCGTAGCGCTTTCAGCGCAGCGGAGCTGGGACGGCACAGTACCCTTGCAGGATGGTTGCAAGGGTGCTGTGCAGAGTACGCACCAGTAGGCAGCTTCTTTCCTGTGGTTTTTTGAAGCCATCGCTGCCGGGCTTATCAGACGGAAATACTATTTTGGAACACTGAAGATTGCGATGCGCGAGCTTCCGATGTTGTACGTGCCCAGGAGCGTTCCCGAGAAGACGCGCTTTGTTCTGGTCGTTGCTGCGAGCTTCCAGCCGCGTCCTGTTGTCATTCGTTCTCCTTTGATTGCTCTCTTCCCCTTAAGGGCCAGTTAACCCTACCCGGACGGTGGCGCCGGGAGCCAATTTTTCTCATATCAAGGAGAGAGGAGAGCGGAATACCGGGTGTATGCAAGCGACGAAGGACGAAGAGATGAGGAAAAATTGGCCCCAGCCCTTCGGGTTGCGGAGAAAATGGGGCCATCCTTCGTTGTCGGACTCGAATTTGGAACCACCAAACCCCTCGTCCTCCGTCTTGTCTGGCCCCATTTTCGCTCGCAACGCCATCCGCCCTGGTAGGGTTAACTGGCCCTAACCTCAATATCCCGTACGGTTTTCTTTTGCATGCGTTCCTCCGAAAGTTGAAGATTGGCGGAGAGTATCATTGCGACTGCCAAACAGCGAAGCTTCATTCGGCTTCCATGCGCTGTTCGGCAGGAGGCAAAGTCTCTGGCTGCGGCGGAAGCATGTGCTGCGAGGGCAGCAGCGGGCAGATGGCATAGCGCGGGAAGAGGCGTAGCCGTGCGACCAGGCGATAGGCGGCATCGCGGAGAGGCAGCGGAATCCAGAGCGCGAGCGCGGCAAACTGCGGCCATGGTGTGTCGAGTGTGTTCAGGCAGGCGAGCACGGCCGTGGAGCGCGTGAGGATATGAGGTACGTCCTGAGCAGCGGTGGGGGGAGTGAGAACGAGGATGGTGTCGGGCGTCGCTGAAGCGAAATGGATCGGATATGGATGGGTCGAGGCGGGGAAGACTGCGGCGAGGAGGGCGCGCGCTGCGGGGGAATCAGCCGGAGCGAAGCGCAGACGGTCCTGACGATCGTGGCGCATCAGCCAGCGCACGGAGGCGTGGCAAAGCCCGCAGTGGCCATCGAAGAGGACGAGCAGGCGGTCGCCGAGCTGATCCGAAAGCTGTGAATGATCGCGCAACGGAGAGACGGAGTCGCTCATAGCTTCTTGGATGGCGAAGGCTGTGCAGGCGATGCAAGGTTCTGGATGATGAAGTGCAGGCGGAGATCTTCGCAGTGCGAAAAACCAGGTGGGCAGCGCACCTATACTGAAGATCGAAAGAGGTGTGAAGGCCATCCATGACCATGCAGCATGACAATTCCGAACGTCTGCGCGTGCGCGCAGAGAAGCTGTTTCCCGGCGGGGTGAACTCGCCGGTGCGTGCGTTTCGCGCAGTGGGCGGGCAGCCGCCGTTTGTGGCGCGAGCTGAGGGCGCGTATCTCTTTGACGCAGACGGCAATCGGTTCATCGATTACTTTGGCTCGTGGGGTCCGATGATTCTGGGCCATGCGTTTCCCGCGGTGGTGGAGGCAGTTGCGCGCGCAGCACGGAACTCGGCGAGCTATGGAGCTTCGACGGCGGCTGAAGGCGACCTGGCCGAACGCGTGCAGGCGGTGTATCCGGGGATGGAGCGGATGCGTTTTGTCAGCTCCGGCACGGAAGCGACGATGTCTGCGATACGGCTGGCGCGCGCGGCGACCGGGCGGAAACGGATTGTGAAGTTTGAGGGCTGCTATCACGGGCATGCCGATGGGCTTCTGGTGAAGGCTGGCTCGGGCGTGGCGACGCTTGGAATTCCGGGATCGGCCGGCGTGCCGGAGGAGATTGCCGGCCTGACGCTGGCGCTTCCATATAACGACCTGCCCGCGGTGGAGAGTGCGTTTGCGCGGTTTCCGGGTGAGATTGCGGGGGTGATTCTGGAGCCAGTGGTGGGGAATGCGGGCTGCATTCCGCCGGGGGAAGGTTATCTGGCCGGGCTGCGGCGCGTGACGGCCGAGCGCGGCGCGCTGCTGATTGTGGATGAGGTGATGACGGGCTTCCGGCTGGCACCGGGAGGGGCGCTTGAACTGTATGGTATCGATGCGGACCTGGTGACGCTGGGCAAGATTCTGGGCGGCGGACTGCCGTGCGGAGCGTTCGGCGGCAAGCGCGGGTATATGGAGATGCTGGCGCCGCTGGGGCCGGTCTATCAGGCGGGGACGCTGAGCGGAAATCCGCTGGCGATGGCCGCCGGATGCGCGACACTGGACGAGCTGGCAGCGCGGCGCGAGACGATCTATCCGCAGCTTGAAGCGACGGCGCGCGCGGTGGCGGAGGGCGTGGCGGAGGCTGCGCAGGCGGCGGGGATTTCCGTGACGCTGAACCGCGTGGGATCGATGTGGACGTGGTTTTTCACGAACGGTCCGGTGACGAACTATGAACAGGCAGCAGCCAGCAATACGGCGCGCTTTGGGCAGTTTCATCGGGCGATGCTGGAGCGCGGTGTGTGGCTGCCGCCTTCGCAGTTTGAGGCGATGTTCCTGAGTGTGGCGCACGGTCAGGCAGAGGTGGGAGCAACCATTTCCGCAGCGCGCGCAGCATTTGGAGAGATGCTCGGATAAGGAGTCGCCAGCCCACCTGCCAACCCTGCCCTGCCAACCCTGGTTTGATCAGGGCACCACATTGACCGACAGATAGCTGTGGTTGCTGACGGTGACGTTGTTGACATAGGCCGCGCCGGTGATCTGTAGCGTAGCCGTGCCGAGCGGCGTCCCGCTGGTGTTGGTTCCGTTGGACGAGGGCGTTGTGCTGCTGCATCCAAGGCTGGTGAAGGCGATGCCCACGAACCAAAGCGCAATCAGCAGATGGGCATGGCGCAGCCAGCGCGCGCGTCGACGGCCCAGCGGCAGCAGCAGGACTCCGGCCAGGGCCAGCAATGCGCCGGTTCTGGCCGCGCCGCCGGGCCGGTGCGGTGCATGGTTCGCGGCTTGAATGGTTCCCGGATAGGTGGTGATCGTCAGGGTCGCGGCCTCTGTCCCACTCACAATCGAAGGGTTGAAGGTGCAGGTGATGGCGCCGACCGTGGGCGGATTCTGCTCGCCGCAAAGAATCTGGATCGGCCCAGTCAGCCCGCCGGTTGCAGTGATGGTGTAGGGAACGGTCGCCGATTGTCCCTGTGTGATGGTGATGGATGTGGTGGTGGAAGCGATGGTGAAGCTTTCGACGGAAAAGCCGAGCGCGTTGGAGGTGGCCTGGCCGAAGATGGCATCGCCGGAGTAGATGGCGGTCAGTTGGTAGGTTCCGCCGGGGAGGGTGGGAACGTTGAGGGTGGCGACGGCGGTGTCGGCGATGCCGACGGAGAGCGCACTTTCGCCGATGAGCTGGGTTCCAGCGTAAAAGAAGACGTTGCCGGTGGGGTTCTGTTCGATGGCGGCGGCAGGCGCGGTGACGGGTGTGACTGTTGCCGTCAGGTTTGCCGCCTGGCCGGGTGAGAGTACGGCAGAGGTGCTGGTGAGGGTAACCGTGACCGGTTGCAGAATCGGCTCCAGAACCAGAGGGCTGCTCGTGCTGGAAGCCCAGGTTGCGTCACCGGAGTAAACGGCGGTGATGGTGTGGGCCACGGCGGCGGAGATGGCGATATCGGAGAGCGTCGCGCCGTTGCTGGATACAGGAGCCGTTCCCAGCAGCGTGGTTCCGCCGTCATAGAACGAAACGGTGCCGGTGATGGTGTACGTAGTGGTGGTGGCGGCAGCGGGTGCAATGGTCGCGGTAAAGCTCTCGGGCGTGCCCTGCGCCAGCTTGCTGGGGGTTGCACTGATCGAGACGGTCGTTGCTATTTTTGCGATGGAGATGGTGACGGAAGGCGAAGTGGACTGGTTGTAGTTGGTGTCTCCGGAGTAGATGCCCTGCAGGGTGTGTGAGCCGGAGGTGGGCGAAGTCAGGTTGTAACTTGCGGTGGTCACGTTGCTGGTGGTGGCAAACTTCGCTGTGCCTTGCGGCACGCCGTCAAGATTGACGGTGAGGATGCCAGTGGGTGGGGAGTTGCCCGGATTCGAAGAGGTCACGGTACCGGTGACGGTGACGGAGGCTCCTGCGGCAGGCGTGGTTGTGGAGGGCGCAACGACCAGCGTGGTGGAGCTGGGCTGGATGTTGAAAGTGACAGGCAGCGAGGTTCCGCCCGCATAGGTGGAGTCGCCGCTGTAGATGGCCTCGATGTTGTGACCGCCAATGGTGAACTGCGCGGGTTCGACGTAAGAAGCTGTGCCGTCGGCGGCAAGCGTGACGGGTGTGCCTGCATTCTGCTGGCTGGTCTGGTCATAGAACTGGACAGTGCCGGTGGGCACCGCGCCGCCAGAGAGCGAGGTAACCTTGGCGGTCAGATCGATGTCGGTGGAGGGGTTGTAGGTCAACCCGTTCTGGTTGGTCATCAGCACCTGAGCCTGATCGGTTCCGGTGGCATCGGGACGCGTCCATTGCGCCATCAGCGCAGCGGCATTCACCGTTCCCAGGCCCGTTGCCAGATCGTAGCCGACAGCGGCGGCAAAGCCGACGCGCCCGGCGGTGGAATCCGCAGCGGTGGAAGCAGAGCATGCGCCGGAGGCACAGAAGAGCCGGTTGCCACCGGTTGTGACATCCACAATCGCTGGAGCGGATGTGGCCGAGGTGTTTACCGGGGTCGCAGGCGCCACGGCGGCGGTTGCAAGCGAACTCGCTGCATTCGTTGTCGTGCCGGAAGCATTTGAGGGCGCCATGCGCGCGAGGCGATAGAGATTCGGCGCCAGATTGCCCTGCGCGCCGTATTGCGCATCAAGCCGAGCGGCCAACCCGGCCATCATCGCCGCTGCAATCGCACTGCCACTGGATTGCATCGCATTGCAGGATGCCGCCAGATTGGCTCCGCTCATACAAAAAGCTGCGCCGGAGGATGCTGCGGGCAAGACCACGTCGGGAAGGTAGCGGTGATGCGCTGCGCCGCTGCTGGATGCGCTGCCAGATGAGCTTCCGGATGCGCTGCCCGTTGACGGATCGCTTGTCGGCATCCCTTGCGCGCTTTGCCATGTCGGTGTGGCGTAGAGTGCGCTGACGCCGCCGCCTGTCGCCTGGGCTTGCGCCGTCGCCGAAGCCGGTTCCCAGCCGGCAATCCCGGCAGAGTTGCCTCCTGCGCTGCTGGAGGTGAGTGTTGCTGCGCCAACAGCCAGGTTCCAGGGCGTGGAAGCCAGTGCGTTGACGGCAGGTCCGTTCTGCATGCCGGTGGAGGGCGCGCTGTTCGTCGCGCCGCACTCTTCCACGCCGTGGTCGCCGCTGGCTGCAACGACAGCGACGCCTTCGGCGGCGGCAAGTTTGTCCAGCGCGGCATAGAAGGCCGCGTGGGCTGCGCTCATCGCTGTCTCGCAGGATTCATAGCCGAGCAGAATCGTATGTCCCGCAGCATGGTTCACTGCCGCCGCAAAGGCCAGGTCCAGGCCATCGGTCGCATTTGTGCTCTCGGAGGGAATCACGTTGACCTGAGCGCCGGGCGCAGCGGCCATGGCCCAATCGGTCATCGCCGCGGCCGCAGATTCGTCGGTTGTGCGACCGGGGTCGTTCCCATCCGGCAGCACGGCGAACTGGCCCGTACCGCTGCCAAGGTTGAATGCGGAGCGAAAAGCTGCGACATCTTCCTGCCGCAGATTGCTGCGCGTGGGAATCGCGATGGTGGCTCCTGTGCCGGTATTCGTTCCACCGCTTGTATTCGCATCCGCCGCTACACTCAGTTGAGCGCCGGTTTGCGCTGCTGCAGCGGTCTTCTCTGGCGCGATCAGTGCGCCGGTCTGTGCCAGCAGCATGGGCGTCAGCGGGAGAGAGGGATTGGACGTGCTGGCTACCGCAAGTGTCGCTGCGTCTGTATTCACTGCTGGAGTCAACGCTGCTGTCACACGTACGCCATCCAGGGAAACCACACCGACCACCTGCTGAGCAATCGCCGGGGGAATCACCGGCTGCGCGGCAAAGCGCAAAATGGGCACACCATCGGCATCCGCTCCGGCTGTTGTCAATCGCGCCTGAAACGCTGTCTCCACTTGAGCGCGCGTTCCGCTGAAGACAATCCATAGGCGACTTGTCGGCAGCGGCTCCACGGTCAATCCCTGCGCAGTGAGCCAGTGGGTGACAGCAGCAGTCTGCGCGGTTGTGGGCGCAAATTGAGCAGCGAACTCGGCGGGCGTCAGCCACTGGTGAAATGCGGAGCTTCCCGGTGTCTGCTGTTGGTCCAGCAGCGTAGCCAGAGCTTTTTGCTGCACGTCTGATCCGCGCAGCAAAAGCACCACGCGCTGAACCTGCTCCGAGGACGAGGAACGCGCGATCGAAGAGCCTGCCGCGCCGCTCTGGGCGGTCTGGGATCGCTGCTGGGCCTGCATTGGCAGGCCGTATGGAGCCAGAGAGGAAGCGACACAAAAAAGGACTGCCGCAATCCTGCAACTGACTCGGCGAGAGGTCTTTTTCGACAGCAGGCTGGCAGGATTCAGCATGGGTGGCAAGCATGATTGTAAAGCCGACCAGCCCATGCTTCGCCAGAACTTTTCCACGATGACCGGATCATCGCTGCAATTCGCCTCAATGCGAGAAGATGTTCTTCGGGCAGATTGCGTGCACGCCAACGCTGCCATCCACAAGCTGGGTGATGTCCACGTCCACGGCAACACTGGTCAGCATATACGCATCGTCGCGGCTGAGTTGCTTCTGGGTGACGAGAAAGTCGATCATCTCGCGTACGGCCAGCCTGGTCGCCGTCGTCAGATCCGGGCTGAAACCCATGGTGATGTAACTGGTGGGCGTTTCAGCGCGCGGCCACAGCAGATGCTGGTGCTTGTGCACGACGAAGCGAAAGGTTCCGGTCAGGAAGGTTTCCAGCGCAGTAATGTCTACCTCGCCGTTGCCCTGGCCGGCGTGGCCGTCGCCGACTTCAAAGAGCGCGCCGGATGCGTGTACCGGAAGATAGAGCGTGGTGCCGGCGACCAGTTCGCGGTTGTCCATGTTTCCGCCGTGCATCCAGGGCGGCGCGCTGTCGATGCGACCGGCGGACTCCGGCGGTGCGTCGCCCATGCTGCCGAAGAAGGGATGCAGCGGAATTTCGATGCCGGGCGCAAAGTGGGCGAGCATCTTCTGGCGATCAAGCGGAATGATCTTCGTTCGCCCATAAGGAAAATCGTTGGGCAGAAATCCCCGGCCCGGGCCGAATCCGTTGCAGGCAAAAGGCGCGTCGAGATTGATCTTCAGGATGTCCACTTCCAGCACGTCGCCCGGCTCGGCCTCAGCGATGGCCAGTGGCCCGGTGAGGATGTGGCCGCCTGGTCCGCGGTCCTTGACCTGCTGGAAGATCGCTTCGTTGTACGGCGGAATATCCTTTGCCGCAACACCTTCTTTTTCCAGCCGCTCATCGGAGCCGCAGGTGGAGAGCGTCTGGATGGTGACGGTGTCGCCGGAGTGCACGGTCATCACCGGCTTCGCGTGCGCCCAGTAGTATCCCCAGGCAACGGTCTGTGGAGTTGCGAGCAGGGTCTGCGGCGTTGTCTGGTGAGAGGCGAGGGCTGGCTTCTGTGCCATCGTCCGGACGCCGGCGGTGATGGTGACTGCGGCATAGAGCAGTGCTGCGGTTTGGATCGTTCCTTTACGCATGCTTGTCCCCGTTTGTCCGTTGCGGATATGAAGTTTCGACGTTACAGTTTTTGCGCACGCTGCACTTCGCGCACTCCGGGCAGGCGGCGCAATCCAGTCACCATGCGGCTGAGGTGGCGTACATCCTCAGCCTCGACCACAAACTCGACAATTGCTTCACCGTTGGCTCCGTCGCGCGTTTCCACAGCACGAATGTTGGTGTCGTCGCTGGAGATGATGGCCGTCATCTCCTTGAGCATGCCGGAGCGGTCGTCGCAGTGGACCGTGATGCGGACCGGATAGCGCTGGGCGCGCCCGGCCATCTCCGAGGCCGTCGGCGCCCACTCCACTTCGATGCGGCGGTCACTTTCGTAGAGCAGGTTCTGGACATTGGGACAGCTCCGGGCATGCACGGCGACGCCCTTGCCGCGCGTGACGTAGCCGACAATCTCCTCGCCGCGAATGGGGTTGCAGCAGCGCGCGCGATAGACGAGCAGGTCGTTCTGACCCTCTACCTGCAACGAATCCGAGCCGGTCAGGTGCAGCTTGCGGACCGCCTCCGACATGGCCGCCGCACCGGTGTCTGTGGTCTCTTCCTGTTCTTCGCCGGGCGCGTGCAACAGCTCTGGCGCCAGGCGATTCAGCACCTGCCGTGCTGACTGCTTGCCAAAGCCGATGCCCGCCAACAGATCCACGGCCGTCGCCAGTCCATAGTCGCCTGCCAGCCGTCCCAGGTCGCCGTCTTCGATCCGGTTCATGGGCACTTTGAACTTGCGCGCTTCGCGCTCCAGCAGCTTGCGCCCCACGTCGATGGCGCGCAGCCGCTGATTTTCGTTCAGCCAGTGCTTGATCTTGTTGCGTGCGCGCGGACTTTTGGTGAAGGTGAGCCAGTCCCGGCTGGGTGTATGTCCGTTCTGGGTCACGATCTCGACGATGTCGCCGTTGCGCAGTTTGGTGCGCAGCGGCACCATGCGCCCGTTCACCTTGGCACCGACGCAGGTGTGTCCCACTTCGGTGTGTACGGTGTAGGCAAAGTCCACGGGTGTGCCGTCGGCGGGGACGATGACGACCTTGCCGCGCGGCGTGAAGGTGTAGACCTCCTCGGGGTAGAGGTCCATCTTCAGGCTGGAGAGAAATTCGTTGGGGTCGGTCATCTCCCGCTGCCAGTCCACGAGCTGGCGCACCCAGGCCAGCCGCTGCTCATCGCGGGCGGAGATGACGCTCTCGCCGGCCTTGTACTTCCAGTGCGCTGCGATGCCTTCTTCGGCGATCCGGTGCATCTCTTCGGTGCGAATCTGCACTTCAAACTGATGCCCGTTTTCACCCATCACGGTGGTGTGCAGGGATTGGTAAAGGTTGGCGCGAGGAATCGCGATAAAGTCCTTGACACGCCCGGGCACGGGACGCCACAGCATGTGAATCAGCCCCAGCGCCGCATAGCAGCCGGCTTTGTCCTGGGTGATGATGCGGATGGCCAGCAGATCGAAGACCTGATCGACCGAGACCTGCGCTTTCTGGAGTTTTTGCCAGATGGAGTAGAGGCGCTTGATGCGCCACTCCACGCGCGCCTCAATATTGTGTTCGCGCAACTGCTCGACGATGGTCTCTTCCACGTGCGCCATGAATTGCTCGCCGTCGGCGCGGCGCGCTTCCACGGCTTCCGAGACCTGCTGATAACTGACTGGATCGGTGTAGCGAAAGGCAAGGTCTTCCAACTCACCGCGCACTTTGCCCATGCCCAGCCGATGAGCGAGCGGCGCATAAATATCCAGCGTCTCGCGGGCAATCGCCTCCTGTCGCTCCGGCTTCAGATGTTCCAGCGTGCGCATGTTGTGGAGCCGGTCGGCAAGTTTGATGAGCACCACGCGCACATCGGAGACCATGGCCAGCAGCATCTTGCGCACATTCTCCGCCTGGCGGTCTTCGCGATTGGCAAACTGTATCTTGTCGATCTTCGTCACGCCTTCGACGATATGCGCGACCTGTTCGCCAAACTCGGCGGCGATCTCATCGGAGGTCACAGGCGTATCTTCCACGGCATCGTGCAGCAGGCCGGCGGCAATCGCTGTCGCGTCCAGTTTCATCTCCGCCAGCACCTCGGCCACCTCCAGCGGATGGATGATGTATGGCTCACCGGAGGCGCGCATCTGGCCCTCATGAAAACGGACGCAAAAGTCCCATGCCTTGCGGATGGGGTCAGGATTTTCGCTGGGACGGTGCTCATGCACCTGGAGGATCAGTCGCTCAAAACGTTGCGCAATGGCATTTCCGCCGGACTGCTTTACCCCGCCTTGAGCGATCGAAGCAGACGCAGCAGGCGATGTATCCGCTAACGCACCCGGATTCGGTTGCTGGATCGCCATGCTTCATTATAGGCATGAAGTGCGACAAGGAAAACAATCCCGTCGTTCACGCTTCCCTGCGGCAATCGGCTGACGATGCTTGAGCGTGTTTCATCTCTATCTCGGTGGCTTCGTCGCGCTTCGTCAGCCCCGCTTTGATCGCGGGTCGGATACGGGCGGCTTCAGGCTTTCGTTGATGGATGAAGCACGCTCTTGTCATGCACCATGAAATGTGGAACGATGCCAGCATGTTCGCCATGGCAATCGAGTTCATCGCTGCTTCGGTGCTGCGATGGAGCCAACTTGAATCCCTTATGTGCGGTGTCGAGCGATCGATTCGGGCGATGAGCGCTCAGGCGAAGGCGGCCTGTCCGGGAGAGTGCGAGTAAAGATGGTGCAAAAGCGCAAACTGCTGGTGCAGGCGTGGACCAGACAGGCACCAAACTCACGTGCAGGTCGATGGATGCAGCGCGGCTGGATTGCATTTTTGCAGCGCTCTGGAGGCGCAGTGCAATGGCTCATGCAACATATCCCAGGAGTTCCCAGACAGCCTGCACATCTGCTCATCGGGGAGCGCGGGGAGGATATCGTCTTCTGGCATCTTCAGCGCGAGGGCTGGAAAGTAATTGCGCGCCGCTGGCGTAGCCCGCAGGAGCGTGGCGATCTTGATCTGGTGGCGATGGATGGCTCGACGCTCTGCTTCGTTGAGGTCAAGACGCGCACGAGCCGTGGTATGGTTCCGGCGCAACTGGCCGTGGACCAGAGCAAACGGAGAATGCTGCGCTCCATGGCTCGGCTGTATCTTCGCTCGCTGCCGCAGGAGCTTCGCCGGATTCGCACACGCTTTGACGTGGTTGCGGTTTACTTGATACCCGGCGAGTCGGCGTCGATCGAGATGCACCGAAATGTCTTTGATTGGCGGGAGCGTCGCCACTTCAATCGAGACTGGGATTAAGGCATTTTCCGAAAATACGATAAACTTTCCGAAGTTCGTGAGGGTGGATTTTTCTTGAGGAAAAATCCAATCCGCAGAATGGTTTTGGTTTACACCTTTCCGGAAAATGCTTTAGAGGCTCAGGCGTCCTGGTACTCTTCGTACCAGGCCATCTGGATCGCTTCCAGTCGGGACTCATTGGATTTGGCCGGATCATCGGCAAAACCGGGAAGCTCGACGACATAGCGGTGAAGATCGGTGAAGCGGACGGTCAGCGGATCGAGATCCGGGTACAGTTCCTGCAACTGAATTCCAATTTCTTCCGCATCGGTCCAGTAGATTTCGCGTGCCATTCCGTCACCCTCACTGGTTCTCGGCAAGCGTCAGCGGCTTGCCTTCAGAGACATAGTTGCGATTCCACTTGGGAATCTCGACAACGTAGTTGCCTGGTTTTGTAATCACAGCCTGGCAGCCCAGGCGACTGTTCAACTGCTGGTCGGCGGCCATATCCATGCGGTCCAGTTCGTCGTCGTCAGCCTCGCTGATCCCTGCCGCGCCTTCTTTCACCCACAGGTGGCAGGTCGTGCAGGCACACGAGCCGCCGCAGGCGTGGTCCAGGAAAATATCGTAGTTTTCCGCTACATCCAGAAAGGACATTGGCTTGCCGTGATGGTCATAGGGCATGGTGCCGAATTCAAACTCGACCGTGCGCCCCTCTGGCTCAAAGGTGACGCGCACCAGTTTGTCTGTAGGAATAGAGTGTTTCTCGTTGATCGCGTCAGTCATGGCTTTCTCCGGTTGCGGATGTTGTCGCAAGTTGCTGCTCGGGTTGCTGGTCAGGTTGCTGGTTGATCTGTGCGGGCGCGAAAGGATGCGGCGCATGAATCTCGTCAGCGTTGAGCGTCCGATCCGCCGCCTGCATGGTTTTGCCGCGCATCGCCGCGGACACCGCCTGATCCATCATCAGCTCGGCGAAGCGCCGCGTCGCCTGATCGAGCGCCGTTGTCGCCGCTCGAATCGCTTTCAAATCGCTGCCCGACTGCGTTGCGGCCAGATGATCGCGCGCGGCAAAGACGGCAGATCGCTCGTTCTCGGTGAGGAGGCTCCAGGCTGCATTTTCCGGAGCCTTGGCCACGGCGCTCAGGATGGTGTCGGCCTCAAGACGCGCCTCGATCAACTGTCGCTCAGCGAAGTCTTCTTCGGCGTGGTCAAAGGAGTCCAGGATCATCGTCTCCACTTGTTCGTCCGTCAATCCATACGTGGGTTTGACTTCAATCTGCGCCTCGATTCCGGAGCGCTGCTCGCGCGCGGAGACCTGCAGAATGCCGTTGGCGTCGATCAGAAACTTGACCTCGATGCGCGGCAGACCTGCGGGCATCGGAGGAATTCCTTTCAGGTCAAATCTCGCCAGCGACCGGCAGTCCCTGGCCAACTCGCGCTCACCCTGGAGCACGTGAATAGCAACGTTGGTCTGTCCGTCCACTCCGGTGGTGAAGTGTTCGGTGGCGGAGGCGGGAATCGTGGAATTGCGCTGCAGGACGCGCGCCACCACGCCGCCCAGCGCCTCGATACCGAGCGAAAGCGGCGTAACGTCGAGCAAGAGCAACTGATCGGTCGCTGCGGAGTTGCCGGCGAGAATGCTGGCCTGAACCGCGGCTCCCATCGCCACCACTTCATCCGGGTTCAGCTCGGTGTGCGGCTTGCGCCCGCGCGCGCTCAGGTGGAAGATTTCATCCACCAGCGTGCGCACGGCTGGAATGCGCGTGGAGCCACCGACCAGCACCACTTCATCGACCTGCTCCGGAACTATGCCAGCGTCGGCAAGCGCCTGCCTGCACGGACCGGCTGTGCGTTCCAGTACGGGGGAAATCAACTGCTCGTAGACCGCGCGGGGAATCTCGCGCCGATAGCGATCGCCGCCTGGCAGTTCGATATCCAGCTTTGCCACAGACTCGGCGGAGAGCGCGATCTTGGCTTCGATGACCGCCTTGCGCAGCGCCTGAATGGCATCGGGCTGCTGTCGCAGATCGACGCCGTGTTCGGCGCGAATCTCATCGAGCGCCACCACCAGAAGCAGATTGTCGATGTCGTCGCCGCCCAGATGCGTGTCGCCGTTGGTTGCCACGACTTCAAAGATGCCGTCGTTCAGCCTGAGGATGGAGACGTCAAAGGTGCCTCCGCCCAGATCGTAGACGGCGACTGTCCGCACTGGCTCGCTGCCGTCGGTTGCGCGATCGAGGCCGTAGGCAAGCGCGGCTGCCGTCGGCTCATTCACCAGCCGCAGCACGTCGAGTCCGGCCATACGTCCGGCGTCGCGCGTCGCCTGTCGCTGCGCATCGTTGAAGTAGGCGGGCACGGTGATCACTGCCTGCTTCACCGGTGTACCCAGAAAACGCTCAGCGTTACGCTTCAACTGTCGCAAGATGTAGGCGGAAATTTCGCTGGGGGTAAAGCTCATTTCACCCAGAGTGATGCGCAGTACTTCACCCGGCTGCACATCCGGCGCAATACGGAAGGGGAAGAGCTTCAGCTCTTCGCCAATGTCTTCGATGCCGCGGCCCATCAGACGCTTGACAGAGTAGATTGCGCGCTCCGGCGTGGCGATCAGAGCGCGTCGCGCGGAGTTGCCCACCGTCACCGTAGGTCGTGGCGTTGCCTCAGCCGTGGCGTCTGTAGAAAGCGGATCGAGCGTCACAATCGACGGCACCAGATTCGAGCCGTCCACACCCGGGATCACGACTGGTTCATTGCCTTGCATGTAGGCAACCAGTGAGTTTGTTGTTCCTAGATCAATGCCAACAATGGGTCCCATGATTCTCCCGCAAAAAATTATGCTGCTGTTTTCAGCGTTTCGCGCACATCGCGCACCAGGTTGCGCACATAGCGCCGACGATCCAGCAACTCGATCATCCGCGACGCAGCCTGCGCCCTGGATTCTCCTGAATCCCACTTTGCACCCTCGACGGCGAGCCTCTCATCCACCGTCTGCAACATGGCTTCGAAACGTGTTGCAGCCGCAGTCAGATCGGCCACGACGGATGCTTCCGCGGTCTCGCCCATCTTCTGGCTCATGCGCAACTCTTCCAGTTGCATATTCAACTCGAAGACCTCTTCCAGCAGGTCGGGCGGTGGCTGACGCTCAGCGGATTTTCCCTTGCCCGCGTGCTCTTCGCCGACAGCGTGACCTTCGATCTTCAGCAGATACTCCACGCGCTCCACTGGATCGCGCAGCGTGCGCCAGGCGTCGTTGAGCAGCGCAGTCGCACGCAGGGAATTCTGCTGCTCCTCAGCGGTAGCTCGCACAAAGCGATCCGGATGCAGGCGACGGCTGAGGCGATGAAACTCCCGTTCGAGATCTCCAGCATTCAGGCCAAACTTTCGCTCCACGCCCAGAGCCTGAAAGTAGTCGATTGCGGCTGCGCCATCTCCCTGCACAGCGCCGCAGGCGGCGCAGACGAGCAGCGAGCCTTGCATCGGCTTTTGGCAGCTTGTGCAGTTCATCTTTGCATCCTCAACGCTATTCTCAGGGGTAATCCGTGCGGGCAAACGGAAGAGAACCGCCGCAGTTCGGCTGCGGCACCGATCGAAAGGACGGATTGCAGGCAGCCACGTGTGCAATCCCGCGCCGCCCGTTGCTCAGGAAAAGCTGGATCCGCATCCACAGGAGCGCGTGGAGTTTGGATTGATGAAGTTGAAGCCTTGTCGCATCAGCGTCTGTTCATAATCCAGCGTCATGCCATGCAGGTAGATGAAGCTCTTCGGATCGACAAAGATGCGTACATCCTCAAATTCAAAGATGCGATCCCGCTCGCGTGGCTGCGTGTCAAAGCGGATGTTGTAGGACAATCCGGAACATCCGCCGCCCATCACGCCGAGACGCAATCCACCCTGGGATGGCGAAATACCTTCTTTTGCCATCGCCACACGGATGCGCTCCACGGCACGAGGCGTCACTTCAATGCCCTTGCCGCCGGACTGCGGGGCAATCGCCGATTGCTCCACGGCGGACGAGGGTGACGCGCCGATCTGTACCATCTGCTCCATTGCTTTTTACTCCGCGCTACGCACTGCTGCCGCGCTGCTGCACGACAAGCTCCACAAAAGAGGACTCAGTGCGCTGCGACTGCCTCGGTTTCTGCGACGCCGTTCTTTTTCTTCCAGTCGCCGATCGCCGCGCGAATTGCATCCTCGGCAAGCACTGAGCAGTGAATTTTGACCGGCGGAAGCGCCAGCTCCTTCACGATGTCGGTGTTCTTGATTTCAAGCGCTTCGGAGACGGTCTTGCCCTTCACCCACTCGGTCGCCAGCGAAGAACTGGCAATGGCCGAGCCGCAGCCGAAGGTCTTGAATTTGGCCTCTTCGATCACCTGGGTTTCCGGGTTGACGCGAATCTGGAGACGCATCACGTCGCCGCACTCCGGCGCGCCGACCAGACCTGTGCCCACTTCTTCCGAGGACTTGTCGAGCGTGCCCACATTGCGGGGATTGTTGTAGTGATCCACTACCTTGTCGCTATATGCCATGTTTCCAGCCTCCTTGTTTTTTCAGTACCTTTTGTTGATCCTGCTGCGCGGCACCACAGAGATGCCGCAATCCTCTGCCTGAACGCTGCATCAGTGCGCGGCCCACTCGATCTTGGAAAGATCGATTCCGTCCTTCACCATCTCGTAGAGCGGCGAAAGCTCGCGCAGCTTCTTCACAATGCCAATCACCTTGTCGGCCACATAATCGCACTCCGCCATGGTGTTGAAGCGCCCTAGGCCGAAGCGGATGGAGCTATGCGCGACGTCATCGCCGAGGCCCAGCGCCTTCAGCACATAGGATGGTTCGAGGGTCGCCGAGGTGCAGGCCGAACCGCTCGATACGGCCACGTCGTTGATGCCCATCAGCAGGCTTTCGCCCTCCACATAGATGAAGCTCATGTTCAGGTTGCCGGGCAGACGGTGCTCCCATGATCCGTTCACTTCCACATAATCCAACTCGGACTCGAAGCGCTTCCGCAAGTGATCGCGCATGGCGCAGAGCCGCGCGGCTTCGGTGGCCATCTCTTCCTGTGCGATGGCGCAGGCTTTGCCGAGGCCCACAATGCCTGGCACATTCAGCGTGCCGGAGCGCATGCCGCGCTCATGGCCGCCTCCGTCAATCTGCGCAGCAATCTGCACGCGCGGGTTGCGACGACGGACGTAAAGCGCGCCGACGCCCTTGGGTCCGTAAATCTTGTGCGCCGTCAGGGAGAGCACGTCGATGTTCATCGCCTGCACGTCCATGGGAATCTTGCCCACCGCCTGCACCGCATCGGTGTGGAAGATTACGCCTTTTTCGTGGCAGAGCTTGCCAATCTCGGCGATCGGCTGAACCACGCCAATCTCGTTGTTGGCGCTCATGATCGTGACCAGGACGGTCTTGTCGTCGATGGCGCGGCGCAGGTCGTCCATGTCGATCAGTCCGTCGGCCTTCACGGGCAGATAGGTGACACGGTAGCCGTATTTTTCCAGCCGCTTGCAGGTGTCCAGCACCGCCTTGTGCTCAGTGACCTGGGTGATGATGTGGTTGCCGCGCTCGCGATACATCTCCGCGATGCCCTTGATGGCCAGGTTGTTGCTCTCCGTTGCTCCAGAGGTAAAGATGATCTCCTTGGCGGTTGCTCCGATCAGACGGGCAATCTGCTCACGCGCCTGCTCCACGGCCTGCTCCGCCTCCCAGCCAAAGGAGTGATTCCGGCTGGCTGCGTTGCCAAATTTCACGCTGAAGAACGGCATCATCGCCTCCAGCACGCGCGGGTCCATCGGGCTGGTGGCATGATTGTCCATATAAATTGGCAGAGTCACACCCGCCGGTACAACAGGATTGATCGTCACAGTGCTCATTGCGTATTCCTCTCCACTCTTTCTGCTTAGCTCATACAGCGGTACGCTTTTCCGCGTCGTTTACAAAATATCTCCGTCTGGCATCAACCCAGTCAGGCACGCGTCAACATGACCAGCGGCTGGGACTCCATGCCATGACCGGCGGAGACGTCAAAATCTGCCATGTCATGAATACTGATGCTCTTCAACACGCCGGCGATGCTATCGTTGACACGCGCCAGCGGTTCCTTGATGGTGCAGCTTGGTTCCAGATCACAGGACTTGCTTCCCTTGGTGCAGGAGGTAATGAACAACGGCCCGTCGATCGCGTGAATCACTTCGAAGGCTGAAATCGTCTGAGCGCCCCGCGAAAGCTCATAGCCGCCATTCATCCCGGCATGTGAGCGTAGCAGTCCCACTTTCGTCAGCCGCTGCAACACTTTGGCGAGCAATTGAGGGGGAATTCCATAGGTGTCTGCGATGTCTTTCGCACTCACGGAAACAGAATCCGGATGCTCGGCCAGATACTTCAGCGCCATCAGCCCGTAGTCGGCTTTTTTCGTCAACCTCAGCATGGAAGCGTCCTTCGAAGCAATCCGATTCTGCTTCAATTCCAGTCTTTCCCCGGAGCGGAACAACTGGTCGGAATGCAGGCTGGATTCGCCTGTTTCCAGTATAGGACTATTTTTGTCGCAGTTCAATGGAGGCGCTATCTTTCGGTGACGAATCCTTTTGTTTCCCCTAAAACCATTTCCGGCAATTTTTTCGCATTTTTCGCAAAATCCAGCTTTCCCTCGTCCTCTGCGCCCTTTACAATCATGCGCACAGACACCATTTTCCTTTTGGTGAAGACGCGAAACCTTATGAACACCCCGTGCAAGCATCTTCAAGTCCGTTTTGTCTCCCGCGAGGAAGACGCCGAGTTTGTGGAATGTGTGAACTGTGGCGAGATTTTTGACGCTGCGGAGCTGCGAGACATCGCGGCGGAAGAGGTGGAAGCGCCCGCCGAAGCAGAAGAGTCGTGAGTGACGCGTGGTCTATGCTGCGCGTTCCCGACGAGCCTCTGGTATTGGTCCAAGGGGATGTTCTGCGTAGACGGTGCCGATACGACGCGAGACCACCAGGGCGTAGTGGAAACCGGAGATGATGGTCAGCAGCATGGTTGCATCGAGAGCAATTCGCTCTCCGGCACCAATCCAGCTTCCAAACTCCAGTGCGCCGGTCATGCGGCTCAGCAGTACCATGCCGAGAGCCAGCACCTGGCTCAGGCTGTTCGCCTTGCCGAGCAGAGTGGGATGAAAGTCTCGCAGGCCGGTGCTGAAGTAGAGAATCGCAGCCACGCAAAGCATGCCGATATCGCGACCAAAGACCACGGCAGCGATCTCGGTCTTCAGAACGCCCATGCGCGTGAGCACGAGAAAAAGCGAACTGAGCAGAATCTTGTCGGCGATGGGATCAAGATACTGGCCCAGGCGGGTGCGCTGCTCCAGCCAGCGCGCCAGCAGCCCATCCATGGCGTCGGTCAGGGCCGCGATTGCAAACATCAGAAACGCTGCCTGATACTGTCGCTCCAGAACCGCCAGGACGAGCAGAGGTGTCAGCGCAATGCGGACCATGGTCAGCAGGTTCGGCGCGGTGCGCAGTGGACTGATGCGCCGTTCCCCGGGAATCGTGGCGACACTCAGGCCCGAAATTTCCCCGCTCGTACCCATACCCCAGCATGTTACACGATCCCATTTCCCGTCGCCGCTCTGGCGTGGCTGCCGCACCCGGAACCGCAACAAATGCGCTACACTGGAGGAGCAGGTGCAACAGGCGCGTAGCTCAGTTGGTTAGAGCGCTACCTTGACACGGTAGAGGTCAGGAGTTCGAGTCTCCTCGTGCCTACCATATTCCCCAAATTCCTGCGCTTTCTCCTAGTCCAAGCTGGTAACGAATCCGCAGAAACTCGCTGCGGATTTTTCTTCCATGAGCATGGAGAACAGAGCCTCGGCATCTGCTGAATAATCTTCATTTTTCGGATATTGCTTGCGCCGAGCACAGTCTCAAGCGGCTCTGGATCGTGCTGCTGGCTGAAACTTCATCGGTTGGGATCTCCTGCGCTCCTGTCCGTTTCTGTGCTGGACATGTCACCATGGAAGAGTCGCCATGGACCTGGTTTCACTGCTTAAAAGCACATTTGGATTTTCGGGATTCCGAGAGAATCAGGAAGCGGTCTGCCATGCTGTGGCTGGCGGTCGCGACGCGCTGCTGGTGATGCCGACCGGAGCGGGGAAGAGCATCTGCTATCAGTTGCCGGCGCTCGCGCGTGGCGGCCCAGCGTTGGTGGTCAGTCCGCTGATTGCGCTGATGGACGACCAGGCGACACGACTGGCATCGCATGGTCTGCGGGCGGCGTGCATCCACTCCGGGCTGTCGCGCGAGGCAGCGCGGCAGGCGTGCAGGGAGTATCTGGATGGCACGCTGCAATTTCTGTTTATCGCGCCCGAGAGATTACGGGTGCCGGGGTTTCCGGAGATGCTGGCGCGACGGACGCCGGCACTGATTGCAGTGGATGAAGCGCACTGCATTTCCGGGTGGGGACACGATTTTCGTCCCGACTACCGGACGCTGGGCGAGTGGCTGCCCTTGTTGCGTCCAGCGCCGATTATTGCGTTGACGGCGACGGCGACGCCGCGGGTGCAGCAGGACATTGTGACGCAACTGCGGCTGGTGGAACCGGCGCTGTTTGTGCATGGTTTTCGCCGGGAGAACCTGGCGCTGGAAATCGTCGAGATGTCGAAGCCTCAGCGCAACGATTTCATTGGGAAATATCTGAAGGCGGCGGAGACGCGGCCCGCGATCGTGTATGCGCCATCGCGCAAGGCGGCCGAGGAGATGGCAGAGATATTCAATGGGCAGTTTCCTGCCGCTGCTTATCATGCGGGGCTGAGTCCGGCGGTGCGGGAGCGCGTGCAGCGGGGCTTCCAGGCCGGGGAAGTGCAGGTCGTGGTGGCTACCATTGCATTTGGGATGGGGATCGACAAGGCGGATGTGCGCACCGTGATGCATGCAGCGCTGCCGGGGTCAGTGGAGGCGTATTACCAGGAGGTGGGGCGAGCTGGGCGCGATGGGCATCGATCGCGGGCCATTCTGCTGCACAGTTTTGCCGACCGCAAGATGCATGAGAGTTTCTTTGATCGCGATTATCCGGCGGTGGAGGAACTGGCGCGCGTGGGTCGAGCACTGACGGAGGAATTTCAGGAGCCGGAGGATGTGTGGGCAAAGCTGAAGATGGATCCCGCAATGTTTGGACGGGCGATGGACAAGCTGGCGGCGCAGGGGGTGGCGGCATTCGATGTGCAGGGTCGAGTGCGAGGCTTGCTGCGGAAGCAGGATGCGGATCAATGGCGCGCGGAATATCAGACGCAAAGAGAGCACCGGAGGGTGCAGTTGGGCGACATGGTGGCGTTTGCGGAGACGGCACAGTGCCGGATGTCGGCGTTGGTGCGGCATTTCGGCGACAAGCCGGGATCACCCTGTGGGCACTGCGATTTTTGCTCTCCTGAGACGGCAGAGGCAGTGCCGTTTGTGGAGTCAGGTCCGGATGAGGCGCGGCAACTGCGGCGGATTTTGCGAGAGCTGCAAGCGAGCGGATCGCGATCAGCAGGGCGGCTGCAGACGGAGTCAGGTGTGGAGGGAGAGCGACGCGTCTTTGACATGCTGCTGGATGGGTTGGCTCGGGCTGGCCTGGTCAATTTGACAGTGGAATCGTGGAAGAGTCCGGAGGGTCGGGAGGTGACTTTTCGCAAGGTGGCGCTGACGCATGAAGGGCGAAACTGGACCGAGGCGGAGCCGCTGACCGTCTTTCTGCGCGCGAACGAGGAGAGTGCTTCGCGGGGTGCGGCTGTGCGCCGCCAGAAGCCGCAGTCGTCGAATGCGGCTCCTGGCAGGGGCAATGGTGCGCATGTGAAGTTGACGCCTGCGCAGGCGGAGTTGGACAGCCGGCTGCGGGCATGGCGCAAGGCCGAGGCAGCGACTGCGGGCAAGCCGGCCTTTTTTGTGCTGACGGATGCGACGCTGCAAAACGTGGTTTTGGCTGGGCCGCGAAGTCTTGCCGCGCTCGGTTCGGTGCATGGGATCGGCCCGGCGAAAGTGGATCACTACGGTCCGGCGATTGTGGCGATCTGCCGCGGGGATGCTGGGTAGCGTCGTCGGCAAGCCGCAGATATGCACTGGTGAGATCGCTGCATTTCTTCGTCGGCGGTTGCTCATGGACACCCAGAGTGCTTTGCTCCTTGCTTCTGCTCTGAATGAATCAGCCTGCCGCACCATTGCCCTATCGTGTGAGCAAGCCGTGGATCTCCGGTTGAAGTCGCACCATGGGGTAATCTGTCTGTGGTATCTGGGATGTGTCGAATGGAAGACCATGGCATGGATGCGCGCGGGCGGCAGACTCTGCGTGACGAGCGAGTGGTTCTTCGCCCGCGAGCAGCAGTTGAGCGGATGCGGCGAAGGCTGGTGCGGCATCATCTGCCGTTGGCGTTGCTGAGCGGGACGACAGTAGCTGTACTTGACTGCACGCGGCCATATCCCGATCCGATCACGCGACTGAGCTTTGCAACGGCGTATGTGGCGATCGCTCTGCTGGCTTTATCGCTGATGACAGGCCCCTGGAATGTGCTGACGGGCAGGCGGAATCCGGTATCGAGCGATCTGCGCCGCGATCTTGGGATATGGGCCGGCGCACTGGCGCTGCTGCATACGGGAGTGGGACAGTGCGTTCACCTGCGGGGACGGCCGTGGCTCTATTACGTCTATGGCCCGCAGGAGCATGGGCACTGGTTGCCGCTGCGGCATGATCTTTTTGGCTTCAACAACTTTACGGGTTTGGGCAGCGCGCTCGTTGTGTTGGCACTGCTGGCCACTTCCAGCGACTGGGCGCTGCGTCGTCTGGGTACGCCGGGATGGAAACGGTTGCAGCGATGGAATTATGCGGCTTTTGCGCTGGCTGCGGCGCATGGAATCGGATACCAGACGATGGAGAAACAGAAGGCGCAATTCGTCGCCGTGGTTGCCGCTTGCATTGTGGCGGCGACAGGAATGCAGTCCGTGGGATTTCTGTTGCGGCGCGCGGAGAAGAGACACAAGCCGGAGTGAGCAACGGCAACGAATGACGCCAGGCAGGCTTCGGCAGGGTTGAGTTTTTTCGTGATCCCGGAAGCTCCGGTCAGACCGAAGCGCTCACTTCTGTTGATACTCCGCGCTGGCCTGCTCATAGGTCAATCGCAGGTATTTGTGAGGATTGACGGGCACATTGTTGATGCGCACCTCATAGTGCAGATTCGGTCCAGTTGCGCGCCCCGAACGTCCAACATAGCCAATAATCTGTCCTCGCGTCACCGACTGACCGGGCATGACACCGATCGCCGACAGATGTCCATACGTTGTCCTGACGCCATGGCCGTGATCGAGGACGATCTGGCGACCGTAGCCGGATTCTTCACCCGCCAACTGTACGACGCCATCGCCGGTTGCGCGCACGGGTGTTCCGCTTGGTGCGGAGATATCGATGCCGGTGTGGAACTCTCCCTCGCCGTTGAATGGATCGACACGCTCCCCAAAGCTGGAGGTGACAGGCCCTTCGACCGGCCACATCGACGGTACGTCGGCAAGCTGCGTCCAGTCATTCAGCCCGCTTACGACGTCGGGGTCGAGGCCAGTTTCCAGGGCGCGCGCAACCTTTCCGCTGAGCGCCTGCGTCCGCAAAGCATAAAACTCGTCGAAGGATTGTTTGACCTGCTGCGGACTCATGGTGTCGGCCAGAGCCAGCGAGGCCGGTGTCGGATTCGCCTGCCGTGAGGGTCCGTGATTGGACTTCAGGCCGTAGATCGTAGAAACTTCTCCGGCAATCGCGCCCAGTGAGGCGACCTGGACATCACGGTCATGAGCGATCTGCGCCATCTGCCGGTAATTCTGCCGCAGTTGCTCGCGCTCCTGGCGCATCTGGTTGAAGCTCTCTGTCTTCAGCAGCATGCGCGTGTACGAGCCGGCCAGCCCCATGATGGTGAAAGCCCCCACCAGCGCCGCTGCCACAAAACCGTAAAAGTAATGCATGGGCACGGGAATCTTGCGAACGCGGCCATCGTCATCCCGCGAAACAAACAGAATGTAATGGCGTTTATGCAGCATAGCTGAACTCGCAGACTCCCTGGATGATTTTGGAACGCGCACTCAACGTATCGGCCCGAAAAGGGCATGTGCTCGGATCGCGTGCTTGTCCTATTTTAATGCAGATATTGAGCTAAACCGTCCGAAGCTCCTTTTGTTTTCCTGCTCAAGTTCCATTTTGCACTGCCTACGGGGCAGGATTTGCGTTTTTGAGATGGCTGGCCATGCCTGCGGGCAGGGGCGCTATCCTGCTGTTATGGCGCATCTTCTCCGCAATGCGACGGCTCAGGCGGAGTCCGTGGGCGAGTTGGATATCCTTCGCTTGATTCGGAGTCGAGCGGCCAGGTTGCCAAACGCACGCGTAGCTCTCGGGATTGGCGACGACTGCGCCTTGCTGCGCCCTCGCCACGGCGAAGAACTGGCCGTCACGACCGATCTTTCCATCGCCGATCGTCACTTTCGCCTGGATTGGCACCCTCCGGAGTCGATTGGACATCGCACGCTGGCTCGCGGGCTGAGTGACCTGGCGGCGATGGGGGCACAGCCTGTCGCAGCGTTTCTTTCGCTTGCCCTGCCTGTGGAGCTCACTCGCAGCTCATCGCGCGGCACAAGCTGGCTGGGGCGCTTTCTGGATGGCTTTCTCGCGCTTGCTGCGCGGCATGGGGTCGCACTGGCCGGCGGCGATCTTGCCCAGTCTCCGCTGGCTTTCGCCGATATTGTGCTGACCGGGGTTGTTCCTCGTGGACGCGCACTGTTGCGTTCCGGTGCGCGGGCAGGGGATCGGGTGTGCGTGACCGGCTCGCTTGGTGGTGCCGCCGCAGAGCTGGCTTCGCTGGCCGCGCATCCTCGCCGGTTTACACGCATCAAGCAGACTGGCAGCAAAATCAAGCAGGCTGGCAGCAAAGTTGATGGCGGAGAGGAAAATCGGCCGCATCTCTATCCCGCGCCGCGCATCGCTCAGGGAGTGGCCCTTCGCCGTCGCGCTTTGGCGACGGCTGCGCTGGATATCTCCGATGGACTTTCGACGGAACTGTCTCATCTTGCGCTTGCATCCGGCGTTCGCATCGAGATCGATGCCGAGCGGATTCCGCTTGGTCCGGGGGCTTCGCTCGATCAGGCATTGCATGGTGGCGAAGATTACGAGTTGCTGTTCACGACGCCGTCCGGCCTTCGTCTGCCGCGTACACTGGTCGGCGCGCCTGTCACTGTTATCGGGCGTGTGCTGGCTTCGCGCCGCGGGCAACCGGTTGTGACCCTGCTGCAAGATGGTCAGCGCCAAACGCTCGCTGCGCTGGGCTGGGAGCACTTTCGCTGATGCGAGCTGAGATGCTACCCGGCCTCAATCCGACGTTGTCTCATCGTCTGCCGCCTCGCCAATGGGCTGACCGGGCGGAGTGGGCAAGATGGGAGCGGGAGCATACTTCGCAGGATTTCGCTGAAAATCTTCGATCTGGCGAACGGCGGCATCGCGGTGCGCAATCGCTTCAGTGGCGGTCAACTGCCGATCGAGCAGCGAGTGCTTGAGCTGGATTGCCTGCTCCAGCGCCTCGGCTCTTGCTTCAGGGGAAGCTTTGGCGTTCGCGGCCAACCCCAGCAGTCCTCGCAGGACCAGATCATCGACGGTATTTTGCGTCAACCCGACAAGTCCGGGCTGACGCGGTGCATCCCACGTCGCAGCCAGTGTTTGTCGAATCACTTCCTCCAATCCGGGCAGGCTTGCATCGCGTGCGTGATATTCGACAAGTCGGCTGGCGCGCGCAGGGTCGAAGAGCAGCGAGACCGTCAATCCTGCTGCTGCTTCGACGGCACCCTCTGGGTCAAAGGTCACCCCTGTGAATCCTCCGAAGGATTCGCGTGTCCGCGGATAGCCCGGCGGCACAGGTGGCAACAACTGCAACAGGGAATCCGGCAGCGTCAGCGTTGATGCGTCCAGAGTCTTCAGTACGGCGGCCAGCGCCTGGCGCTGCTTTGCCGCGGGGATCATCTCTGTCACCATTCCGCCGTCGCCACGGACGGCATAGCGATAGTCCAGCCCGCCGATCAGCTTGGCGGTGGCTTCGGTCTGGTAGCGATGCAGTAGATAAAGCGGCACCAGCGTCACTTCCATCTCCGCCATCGGTTCGCCGATGCGAATCGTATCCGGTCCGAAGCGCTTCAAAGCCGCAGCACGTACGGTCAGCAGCCGCTCCAGTTCCGTCGGTGCATCCGCTCCGTTGTCCCACAGATGTGCGTAAGGATGCGCTCCGCCCAATGGCCGTGCGTCTTCGTCCGTGATGTAGCGGACTCCGCCGGCAACTTCCTGATGCAGCATCTGCTGAAGCGCTGCTTGTTCATCGACCCCGGGAGCAAACTGCGTGTAGCCGTAGCGAATCGTATCCTTGTCCCATGCTCCAATGCCGGTCGCATAGGCGTGATCGAGTGTCGGTTTGCCGGTTGCATCCAGCGTGATCCACGGATGCGGATAATCCATGACGGATTCGCCCTGTCCCTGGCTGGATGCGGCGAAGTTATGCGCCAGTCCAAGAGTGTGGCCCACCTCGTGCGCGGCCAGTTGACGCGTGCGCGCCAGCACCATCGCTTCCATCTGCCTGGGGATCGGTTTGCCGTCCAGATAAGGCGCAAGCAGCGCCTCTGCAATACGATAGTCCTGCCGCGCGCGCAGGCTCCCCAGCGTGACCTGGCCTTTGAGGATTTCGCCGGTGCGCGGATCGATGACAGAGGCACCGTAGCTCCAGCCACGCGTCGCGCGATGCACCCACTGAATCATGTTGTAGCGAATGTCCATTGGGTCGGCACCCTCCGGCAACACCTTCACCTGAAAAGCGTTGTGAAAACCGGCTGCTTCAAAAGCCTGATTCCACCAGCTTGCGCCCTCCACCAGCGCACTTCGAATGGGTTCCGGAGCGCCGCGATCGACGTAGTAGACAATTGGCTCGACCGGATCACTGACCGCCGCAGTGGGGTCTTTCTTCTGCAACCAATGCCGCTCGATGTATCTCTTGTCCAGGCGCTCGTTCACGCCTGCGGCTTCATCGCGAAAGCGCAGCGGGAAATATCCTGAGCGAGGATCGTAAACGCGCGGTTGATAACCATCATTTGGAAGTGCAATCAGCGAAGTGTGTTCGCGGACCGTCACCGCGTGCGCATCGGGGGTGACCTGCTCCAGATATTTTCCCTTTGGCTCGCTCTGCGAAACGAAGGTTTCCACTGCTTCGACTTCCGTGTTCTTCGGAAAGTCTTTCGTTGCATCCATGGCAATTGCGCTGCGGCTTATCTCTTCGCGATAGATACCCTGATGGGCGGATGCAATGCGTTCGGCGACGTTGTGCGCATCGCGCAGGAAAAAATCCGTGGCATCCACGAGCACGCGATGACCATCTTCGGCTTCGACGCGAAATCCCCACAGGACGCTCTGGGCAAAAGACTGCGCAACGGCGAGCTGTTCATCTGGGTCCGCTGCTGACGAGCGAAAGCGCAGATTGGTCTGAACCAGCAGCACCTTGCCGCCGACATGCTCAAAGTGGACGACTCGTTCGGAACCTAGTTGGCCGCGATCCAGCCCGATGTCGTTGGAACCCATGCCATACGGCAACTGATCCAGCAGAAGAAAGTCCTGGTTCATTTGCGGAATTTCCAGGTAAAGTTTTCCAGCCGTTTCGTCCCAATCGATGGGGAAGAAGCCGTCCAAGTGCCGCATTGTTGCAGTTCGATGCGCAATCGATCCAGCCCCAGCAGTTGAGATCTCATTGCCGCGCGCCAGCGTACCGAACACACACAGGCAAAGCGCTGTCATCATCCAACCAGCGGTCTTTCCGCAACCCCAGTTTCGCATCGGTCCTCCAGCGGTCATGTTTTCACGGCCTTGGCACAAGTCCTTTTGGCCATCTTACGCGCCGAATATGCTGCATGCGGGGAATCGCGTATTCTCTAGAATGTGACGCAGAGAGAGAGATTCTGCGCAGAGGTTTGTATGGCCGAGTTGACAGAAATCGACGATCTGTTTCGACAGACGCTGCACGGCGACTACGATGACGAAGACGAAGCTGGTGGTCCGTGGGAGGCTGTGAGCAAGCTTCAGGCGATTGCCAATCGTGATGTGCTGACGCACGCTGTTGAGTGGGCGCGCGATCGTCGGCCAGCGCGTCGGCGTCGCGGGATCGATATTCTGGCGCAACTGGGCAAGACGCCCGATCATCCGTCTACAGTCTTTGCGGATGAAATCTATCCGGTGGTCACCGCGGTGCTGGAAGACGAACAGGATCTCGAAGTGATCGATTCCTGTCTGGTGGCACTGGGCCATCTCTCCAATCCGGCAGCGATTCCGCTCATTCTGCGGTATCGACGTCACCCCGATCCGGATGTTCGCTTTGCCGCTGCCTTTGGGCTGAGCTGTTTCGCCGACCATGCGGAAGCCGTTGCGCCCCTCATCGACCTGACGCGCGATGCAGACCCCGATATTCGCGACTGGGCCACCTTTGGTCTGGGTGTACAGGGCAGCGTGGATTCGCCTGAGGTTCGTAATGCGCTCATTGAGCGACTCAACGATGGCAACCAGGACACGCGCGAAGAAGCTGTCGCTGGCCTGGGCAAGCGGATGGAACTGCGCGTTCTGCCCGATCTGATCGAGTTGCTGCAGCAGGACGAGGTCTCGTACGGCGTTGTCGAGGCCGCTTGTCATCTGCTGAACTTCGATGCGGTACGGGAAGAATGGACAGCCGATGAATACATTGATGCGCTCACCACCCGCTATGCTGCCGAGCTGGATCGATATAACTGATTTTTCCGGGAACAATCGTCGGCGTTTTCGCGTACTATGAGGCAACTGTTTTCTCGTGTTTGCCGCGGACGCCTGACTTTCTGCAATCGCTTCCGCACATCTTTCATCCTTCAGAATGCGGCCATCGTGTTGTTCCAGGTGCGGTGCCGCTGAGGAGAGTTGTCTGTGACAGAAACTCCGCTTGAGCTGCGCATCCAGAACCTGACCAAAACCTACAAAAACGGCGTGAAGGCGCTCGATGGCGTTTCGCTGGTGATTCCATGCGGCCTTTACGGATTGCTGGGGCCGAATGGCGCTGGCAAATCGACGCTGATGCGCACCATCGCCACTCTGCAGGAACCAGACTCGGGGTCGATCCGCTTCGGCTCCATCGATGTGCTCGCGCAAAAAGACGAGGTTCGCAAGCTGCTTGGCTATCTGCCACAGGACTTCGGCGTTTACCCGCGTGTGAGTGCTGAAGAGATGCTCGACCACCTTGCCCTGCTGAAGGGCATCACGCACGGCAAGCAGCGTCGCGAGGTGGTCCACGCCATGCTGCACCGGGTGAATCTGTGGGACCATCGACGCAAGGCGCTTACAGGATTTTCCGGCGGCATGCGCCAGCGTTTTGGCATTGCACAGGCGCTGCTGGCCGACCCCAAACTGCTGATTGTGGATGAGCCGACTGCTGGACTTGATCCGGGCGAGCGCAATCGTTTTTACAATCTGCTGGCCGAGATCGGCGAAAACGTCGTCGTCATCCTCTCCACGCACATCGTTCAGGATGTGATGGAACTGTGCCGGAATATGGCGATCATCCATCAGGGGCGCGTGCTCTTCTCCGGCGCGCCGGATGCTGCCGTGGCAAGCCTTGCAGGTCGAGTGTGGACGCGCGGAGTGGAGCGCGACCAGATCGATGCATACAAGGCGCGCATGAGTGTGATTTCGCACAAGCTGGTCGCCGGTCAGCCGCAGATCCACGTGTTTGCAGAGCAGGCTCCGGACGCGGATTTCGTTGCCGTTCAGCCGGACTTGGAAGATGTCTTTTTTGCCAATATCGCCGGTCTCGGCGCGAAGTAACCCGAGGAGTCCAGCATGCTGCGTTTCTTCACCTTCGAGGTTCGCTACTGGCTGCGTTCGACGATGCTCTGGGTCTTCACGGCCATCGTCACGCTGCTTATTCTGCTGGCGCTCAGCACGGATCAGGTCACAGTGGGCGGAGCCATCGGCAACACCTTCCGCAACGCTCCGTTTGTCATCCAGCAGTTCTACTCGATCATGTGGTTCATCACGCTGCTGATGACCGTTGCGTTTGTGAACTCGGCTGCCTCGCGCGAGTTCTCCGCGAACATGCACCAGATCCTCTTCACCAAGCCGATCCGCAGAATGGACTTTCTGCTGGGGCGCTTCTTCGGCGCAGTCGTTGTTTCCACGATTCCCATGCTCGGCATCAGCCTGGGCGCGCTGCTCGCGCCGCTCATGCCGTGGGTGGATCATGATCGCTTCGGCCCCGTTGTCTGGGCCGCGCACGGTGTCAGCATCGTGCTTTTCGCGCTGCCCAACACGCTCTTCATCGCGGCCATTCTCTTCACCATCGCAGTGCTCACGCGCTCGACGATTCTCTCGTTCATCGGCGGCATCCTGCTGATTGTTGCCGACGCCATCGCAAGCGCACTCACCTCGGACATGCAGAATGAAAAGCTCGCGGCCATGCTTGATCCATTCGGCAACGACGCTTTCAACTACGTGACCAAATACTGGACCGTCGCCCAGCGCAACACGCATGTACTCGCCTTTGACGGCCTTCTGCTGTGGAATCGTCTGCTTTGGATTGCTGTCGGCGGTGCGATTTTCGCCTTTGCCTGCTGGCGTTTCCGCTTTGAAGAGCGCGCCGCGCGTGCCTCAAAAAGCAAGCCTGCCGATAACGACGAGAAGCAGGAGACGCTGCATGTGCGGCCCACTTTCACGCTGCAATTCAGCGCTTCGGCGCGAGTGCATCAACTGCTGGCCTCCACGCGCATCGAGATGCGCCGCCTGATGAAGACCGTCACCTTCATCGTGCTCACCCTGGCCGCCCTGCTCAACTCCGTCACCGCGCTCATCTTCAACGCGCGTTCAGGATACGGACTTACGACGCGCCCGGTCACCTATTCGATGACCGACATCATCAGCGGCACACTGTATATGTTTCTCATCGCGATGATCACCTTTTTCTCAGGCGTGCTGGTTTGGGAAGATCGCGATGCCAATGTCGATGAGGTGCAGGATGCGTTGCCGGTTCCGGAGTGGCCCGGTTATGTCGCGCGGTTCAGTGCGCTGCTGACGGCCATCTTCAGCATTCAGGTGCTGGTGGGGATGGTCGCCGTCATCGTGCAGGCGGCGCATCATTACACGCGTTTTCAGATTGGCCTCTATGCTGATTCGCTGCTCTTCCACGCGATGGTCAGCTTTGCCTTCTTCACTGCGCTGGCGTTTTTTATCCATGTTCTTTCGCCCAACAAATACATTGGCTACTTTGCGTTCATCGGAGTCGTTGTAGCGAATGCTTTCATGTGGCGGCCGCTTCATGTTGCTTCCAGCATGCTGCGTTTCGGCTCGCTGCCCACGATGACCTACTCGGACTTCTTCGGTTTCGCCCCGTGGATCGTCTCCTGGCGCTGGTTTGCGCTGTACTGGGGATTCTTCTGTCTGCTGCTGGCTGTGGCCAGCGTGCTGCTGTGGCAGCGTGGGCGCGATACGCGCTGGCGCGCGCGCCTCTTCAACGCACGTCAGCGCTTCCATGGCGTGGTTCGCGTTGCGGCTTATGTTGGCTTTGCCGGTTTCGTGCTGACTGGATCATGGGTTTTTTACAACACGGAAATCCTGAATCATTTTGACAGCGAATACCAGGCGCAACGCCGCCAGGCAAACTACGAAAAGAACTGGAAGAAATACGAGAATCTGCCGCAGCCCCGCATCGTGGACGTGCATTACAACGTCGCCATCTATCCCCATCGCCGCGGCCTGGTCCTGCACTCCATCGAGCAGATTCAGAACGAAACCTCCGCGCCCATCTCCCAGGTCTGGTTCACCACCGACCGCAACTTCACTTCGCGCATTAGCCTGCCCGGCGCGGAGCTGGCCACAAACGACGCCGAGACCGGTTTCCGCATTTACAACCTGACGACGCCGATGCAGCCCGGCGAGCAGCGCACGCTTCACCTTGATGTCGAGAGCCATCCGCAGGGCTTTGAAAACCAGACCACTATGACCGGCGTGGCTCAGAACGGCAGCTTCTTCAACAACACCATCCTGCCGCAGATCGGCTATCAGTCGGACAACGAGTTGACCGATCCCAACGTCCGCCATCGCTTCGGGCTGAAGGAAAAAGACCTCATGCCAACGCTGGAGGTGAACTGCACAGCCGACTGTCGCAACACCTATATCTCCAACAACTCCGACTGGGTCAACGTGGATACCATCATCAGCACCAGCCGCGGCCAGACGGCGATCGCGCCCGGCTCGCTGATCCGCTCCTGGGTGCAGGATAATCGCAACTTCTACGAGTACAAGCTCGACCACATCGCGCTCAATTTTTATTCCTTCCTCTCCGCCGACTACACCGTCGCGCGCCGCACCTGGACTCCGCCCAGCGGCCAACCCATCTCCATCGAGGTCTACTACCTGCGCCAGCAGCCGTGGAACGTACCGCGCATGCTCGATTCGGTCCAGAAATCCTTCGCTTACTACACTGCCAACTTTGGCCCGTATTACCAGCGTGAGGCGCGCATCGTCGAGTTCCCGCGCGTCGCCAGCTTCGCCCAGGCCTTCCCTGGAACCATGCCGTACTCGGAGTCGATCGGCTTTATCGCCGACATTGAAAAGCCGGACGACATCGACATGGTCTTTTACGTCGTCGCGCATGAGATGGCGCACCAGTGGTGGGCGCACCAGCTCATCGGCGCGAACATGGAGGGCGCAACCTCAATGTCGGAAACGCTGGCTCAGTACTCGGCTCTCATGGTCATGGAGAAGCAGTACGGCCAGAACGCCATGCGCAAATTTCTCCAGTACGAGATGGACGCCTATCTGCGTTCGCGCGGCACGGAGCGCCTGAAAGAGCGCCCGTTGATGCGCGTCGAGGCCAGCCAGGGCTACATCCACTACCGCAAGGGTTCCGTCGTGATGTATTACCTGCGCGAGATGATCGGCGAGGATCACGTGAACGCCGCTCTGCGCCAGATTCTGGGCGAGTTCGGCTATCGCGGCGCGCCCTATCCAACCTCGTGGGCGCTGGTCAACGCGCTCTCCGCGCAGACGCCTGCGCAATACCAATACTTGATGAAGGACCTCTTCCAGGACATCACGCTGTTTTCCAATCGTGCGCTCAGTGCCACCGCAGTCAAGCGTCCCGATGGCAAATACACCGTCACCGTTGTGATTCAGACTCACAAATACAAGGCGGATGCCAAGGGCAACGAAGTCGAGGTGCCCATGGATGACTGGATCGAGGTCGGCGCGCTCGCCGCACCCCCCAAAGGCTTCCATTACGGCGCAGTGCTGGCCCGCCAGCGCGTCCACGTCGTGAGCGGAAACGCCGGAGCCACGAACACCTACACCTTCGTCACGGATTCACTGCCGGACAAAGCAGGCGTCGATCCGCTGCTGCTGCTCATCGATCGCGTTCCCGATGACAACCTGAAAAAAGTTGACCTTGCCGCGACGAAGTAATCGGCCATCGCCCAGGCCCGCCGCGCATTCCGCCGCAGCGGGCCTCGCACCCTCCATCGGATTTCCGCCCATCGCGCGCTCCGACGCGCGCCTGCTCATCCTGGGCAGTCTGCCCGGCGCGGCCTCGCTTGCCCGGCAGCAGTACTACGCGCAGCCACGGAACAGCTTCTGGCCCATCCTTGGCGCGCTGCTTGGCTTCGATCCTGCATTGCCGTACGCGCAACGCGCCGAGCAGCTTCCCGCTCACTGCATTGCTTTGTGGGATGTCTGTCAATCCGGCGTACGTCCAGGCAGCCTCGACAGCGCCATCCAGCGCTCGTCTATCGTTCCCAACGATTTTGCCGCCTTCCTGAAGATGCACTCGGAGCTGCACGCCATCGCCTTCAACGGACGCGCGGCAGAGAATCTCTTTCGCTCACTTGTCCTGCCCACGCTGCCTGCATCAGCCGAACTGCGCTACCTGTCTCTGCCTTCGACCAGTCCCGCCTACGCATCGCTGCGTCAGGCCGACAAGCTGGCCCGCTGGCGTGCGCTGCTGGACTGGATCGCGTAATCCACTCCCGCAGGACTCGCTCCGGCAGAACTCACTCCGGCAGGAGATCGGCGAAGACAAATCCGTCGCGCTCGACCACTTCTCCGGAGCGAATGGCGATGGGCGATGAAAACGCGGGCGACGCATACACAAAGCTGTGAAACTCCCCGTTTTCCCCACATGGATCAACCTCGCTCGGAAGCGCGCGAAGCAATTCGCCGTCAAAATC
>JAJZHE010000115.1 GCA_021804655.1 Acidobacteriota bacterium | reverse complement strand
GAATTCCGTCGCAAAGTCAGATTATGCGGGAGTGCGCGCTAAGTCTATGGAATTTCTTGTATTTAGAAGATATGCAATCTTTTGAATGACTTTTGTCAGTTACCAGCTTGTATATAAAAGTAATCAGATTTCACCGCGTTGCCCATCGTTCTGACAATTCCTGTCGGCGTGCTAAAATCAAGGTTGTAACAGGCTCAAAATCAACATCCGGAATCCCTTCCGACTGCCGATCCTGCGCTCTTCCAGACATCGCTTCCGGAGTTGCGCTGCGATCCTTAACCAGTACCTCAGCAAACAGGACCTCTGCGAGCGATATGGCGACTGAAAACATGCTTTCCGGCAATACCCCGGCCAACGGCGGCACCTATACCAGCGAAAACATCAAGATTCTCGAGGGCCTGGAAGCGGTTCGTCTTCGTCCCGCCATGTACATCGGTTCTACGGGCGAGATGGGTCTGCATCATCTGGTCTATGAGGTTGTGGACAACTCCGTCGATGAAGCGCTTGCCGGCTATGCCTCCGCCATTGAAGTCATCATCCACTTCGACAACTCCATCACAGTGAGCGACGATGGCCGTGGCATTCCGGTGGACATGAAGACGCTGCCGAACGGCGAGCAGATGCCAGCCGTCCAGGTGGTGCTGACGAAGCTGCACGCCGGCGGCAAGTTCGACTCCTCGACGTACAAAGTATCGGGTGGTCTGCACGGGGTGGGCGTCAGTTGCGTGAACGCGCTGAGCCAGGAGTTTTCGGTTGAAATATGGCGCGACGGCCTGACCTGGGAGCAGGATTACTCCTGCGGTGAGCCGACGACGCTGCTCCGCCAGACCGGCACCAGCCGTCGCCGCGGTACGCGCGTCCATTTCCTGCCCGACAAGTCGATCTTCACGGTGACCGAGTTCAACTACGACACGCTGGCGCAACGGCTGCGCGAGCTTGCCTTCCTGAACAAGGGCCTGGCGATCACGCTGATCGACGAACGGAATGTCGATCCGAAGACGGGCGAGCCGCGCCGTGGGGAATTCCGCTACGCGGGTGGCATAGCCGAGTTTATTCGTCATTTGAACCGCGGCAAAGCTGTACTGCATGACAAGCCGATCACAATGGAAGCCAGCCGCGACGGCATTGAGATCGATATTGCCCTCCAATATAACGACAGTTATTCGGAGACGCTCTTCAGTTTTGCCAACAATATCAATACCGTCGATGGCGGCACGCATCTTTCCGGCTTTCGTTCGGCGCTTACGCGTACGATCAACGCCATCGGTCAATCGCTGGGTCTTTTCAAGGACTTGAAGGAAAACCTCTCTGGAGACGATGTGCGCGAGGGACTGGTCGCTGTTGTCAGCGTCAAGCTCTCACAGCCTCAGTTCGAGGGCCAGACCAAGGGCAAGCTGAACTCCGACATCGCAGGCACGGTGCAGGCCTTTGTCAACGAGCATCTGGGCGCATTCCTGGAGCAGAATCCTCCGATCGCCAAGCGCATCATCAACAAGGCCATCGACGCGGCACGCGCAAGAGAAGCCGCCCGCAAAGCACGCGACCTGACGCGTCGCAAGGGCGCGCTCGACGGTGGCGGATTGCCGGGTAAACTGGCCGACTGTTCCGAGCGCAATCCGGAGCGTTGCGAGCTGTATCTGGTGGAGGGTGAGTCCGCCGGTGGCACGGCCAAGCAGGGCCGCGACCGCCGCTTCCAGGCGATTCTGCCGCTGAAGGGCAAGATTCTCAACGTGGAAAAAGCGCGCTATGACAAGATGCTGGGCCATGAGGAAATCCGCGCCATGATTACCGCGCTTGGCTGCGGGATTGGCAAGGATGACTTCGATCCGGCGAAGCTGCGCTATCACAAGCTGATTCTGATGACCGATGCCGATGTGGATGGCTCGCACATCCGCACGCTGCTGTTGACCTTCTTCTTTCGCCACATGACGGAACTGATCAAGCGTGGGCATGTCTATATCGCTCAGCCGCCACTTTACAAGATCAAAAAAGGCCGCTTCGAGCAGTACGTCAAGGATGACCGCGAGTTCCTGAAGGTGATGGTTCGCCGTGCGGCTGAGGGTTTGACCATCCGCCACGGTGAGGGAGCTTCGCTGATTGATGGTGCGACACTGGCTCGCTTCATGACGCATCTGGACGAGTATCTGGGGTTCTTTGACAAGGTGGACAAGCGGATACGCAATGAAAAGATTACGGAACTGATTGCAAAGGCCGAACTGACGCGCCGCGGTGACTTCGAGTCCGCGGAAAGCGCTCCAGCCAAGCTGGAAGCGCTGCGCGAGCAGATTGCTGCGCTGGCTGAAAGCTTCCAGTTCCGCGCGATGAGCGCGATCGAGCAGGACGAGGAGCACCACACCTGGTCGTTCAGCTTCACGGATGCTCAGGGAGCTATTCGCCGCATTGACTGGGCGCTTGCCTCCAGCCCGGAGTTCCGCCAGATGATGGCCAAGTTTGCGCTGATCAAGGACCAGATTGAGCCGCCATTCGTGATCGAATACGCCACAAAAACTGCTGCCGAGATCACGGATGCAACTGAGGAAGAGGCCGATACTGCGCCTGCTGCTTCACCCAAACGGACAGCCCGCGCCAGCCGCGAGCCAGTGGAAAAGCATTCCGTACGAGAACTCTTTGAGTTTGTTGTGGAGCAGGGCAAACGCGACTACCAGGTGCAGCGCTACAAGGGATTGGGTGAGATGACGTCGTCGCAGCTTTGGGAGACGACGATGGACCCGTCGGTGCGGACGCTGCTGCAGGTGAAGCTGGAAGACTATGCTGAAACCGAGACGATCTTCACCACGCTGATGGGTGAGGATGTCGAGTCGCGCCGTAAATTCATTGAAGACAATGCGCTTGACGTGAAGAACCTGGACATCTGAGGCAAAGGCTGATCGCCGCTGCATGCAAGCGACACCCCGAGGGTGTCGCTTGTTTTTTAAGTGCGCGTTTTGCATCCCTTGCCGACCGCATTTTCAGTTGCCGCGTGATGCGGCTTTCCCGCCTGTTCGGCTTCGAGCAGAGCGCGTTTGCGTTCGATGCCCCAGCGGTAGCCGCTGAGCGCGCCACTGGAAGCGACGACGCGGTGACAGGGGACGGCCAGTGCGACGGAGTTGGTGGCGCAGGCGCGAGCGACGGCGCGAGTGGCGCTTGGCTGGCCCAGTTCGCGAGCAAGCTGGCTGTAGCTGCGGGTTTGGCCAACTGGGATTTGCCGCAGTGCATTCCAGACACGAAGTTGAAAGGCAGTGCCGCGCAGGTCGAGCGGCAAATCGGGTGTTGGGCGACCAGCCTGCGCGTTGGCAATAATCTGTCGGAGAATTTTGCCTAGAGCTTTGCTGGGCAAAAGCGTAGCCGCGTGAAAACGAGCGCGAAGGTCGTCGAAGAGCAATTGCGGCGAATCGCCGAAGGCGAGCCAGCAAAGTCCGCGCGCCGTGCGTGCGGACAATGCGTGACCGGTGACGGAGTCCTGACGGAGGTTGCAAGGCTCGATGGCGTACTCGATGCGCTCGCCAAAGGCACCCTTGCGCAGGGAACTGGGAGTAAGGCCGAGGGGTGAGCAAGAGTAGGCGCGACTGGAGGAGCTGTAGCCCGAGGCGTGGATGGCGTCTGTGATGGACTGATCGGGATGGGAGAGTTCGCTGGCAAAGCGCTCGGTGCGCAGGCGAGCCAGATATTGCGCAGGCGAAACTCCAAGAGCAGATTGGAAGGCGCGCTGGATTGCGAAAGGACTGCGACCGGTGAGTTGCGCAAGGCGAGCAAGCGGGAGTGAACCGGAAGCGCCACTGTCGAGATGCTGCTGCAACAGGCGGCAGACCTGCTCTGCCAGATTTGGCGCGACAGGCTCGTCTGGACGGCAGCGCTGGCAGGGGCGAAATCCCGCAACGCTCGCGGCGGCAGAGTCTGGAAAGAAGCGGACGTTTTTGCGCAAGGGCAGGCGACTGGCGCAGCCAGGACGGCAGAAGACGCCAGTGGTGCAAACGGCATAAACGAACGGTGCGGATGCGTCGCGGTGCAGAAGCTGTTGCCAGAGGCGCTCTTCGGCGGCGGACGGGATGGCGGTGCGCGTGGTCATGAAAATGATTATGTGGCGGAAAGATGCGCCGCGCACTCCGAATCCCGCGTGCAATTCGACATTCAGCCGTCGAGTTTGCGGGCGACCAGTTCGTTGAGCAAAGCTGGGCTGGCCTGTCCTTTGGAGGCGCGCATCACCTGGCCGACGAAGAATCCTGCAACGGTTTTTTTACCGGCGCGATACTGCTCCACCTGTTTGGGGTTGGCTGCGATCACCTCGTCGATCAGCAATTCCAGTGCGCTGGAGTCGGTGATCTGCTCAGGTTTCTCGCGTTCATAGACGGCAGGGAAATCCTCACCGCGCTCGAAGCAGAGATCGAAGAGTTGCTTGAGCTGTTTGGAGCTGAGCTTGTTTTCTTCCAGCAAGTCGGCGGCTAGAACGAGTCCATCCAGCGAAACCGGCGACTGCGCCAGCTCGATGTTGGCGGCTTTGAGACGACCGCCAAGTTCGCTCAGCAGCAGATTGGCCAGGCGACGCGGGCTTTTCGCCGTGCGCGCGGCGGCTTCAAATCGGTCGGCGAACTCGCGCGTCGCTGTCAGCGTCTGGGCGTCCTGTGGCGTCAGCTCGTAGGCGGCGATCATGCGGAGGCGGCGTGGTTCGGGCAGCTCTGGCAACTGCGCAGCAATCTTTGCTTGCCATGCAGCGGAAACAACCAGCGGCGGCAGGTCCGGCTCCGGGAAGTAACGATAATCGTGGGCTTGTTCCTTGGAGCGCATGGAATATGTGCGGCCCTCATTGGAGTTCCACAGGCGAGTTTCCTGCGCGATCACTCCGCCGGATTCGACGACATCGATCTGACGCTCGATCTCATATTCCAGAGCTGCGCGGATGAAGCGGAAGCTGTTCACGTTCTTGACCTCGACCTTTTTGCCAAAGGTGGAGGAGCCGCGCGGCATGATGCTTACGTTGGCGTCGCAGCGCAGCGAACCCTCCTCCATATTGCAATCCGAAACCCCGGCGTAGAGCAGGATTTCGCGCAGGCGAGTGAGGTACTCGAAGGCTTCATCCGGAGTGCGGATGTCGGGTTCGGAGACGATCTCGATGAGAGGTGTGCCGCAGCGATTCAGATCGACATAGGTCCGCGTGGCCGAGTCTGCAAACCCGTCATGGATGCTTTTGCCAGCGTCCTCTTCCATGTGCGCTCGGGTGATGCCAATGCGTTTGATGCCGCCGTCCGCAGTGGGAACGTCGATATAACCATCTTCCGCAATGGGCTTGTCAAACTGCGAAATCTGATAGCCCTTTGGAGAGTCCGGATAAAAGTAGTTTTTGCGTGCGAAGATGGAGCGCTCGCGAATCTGGCAGTTCAGTGCAAGGCCTGCGAGCGCGGCAAACTCGACTGCCTGACGATTAAGCACCGGCAGCGCGCCGGGCAGGCCGAGGCATGTGGGGCAGACGTTGGTGTTTGGAGCAGAACCGTAGCGGTTTGCGCAGCCGCAGAAAGCCTTGGTCGTAGTGAGAAGCTGCACGTGGACTTCCAGGCCGATGACCGGCTCGTATTTGGCGAGTACGTCAGTGCTGGGCGCTGTTGCGGTGGTCATGAAACGATTCTACTTCGCTTGGGTATCGCTTGTTTCAGGTACCTATGATCCCTTCGGCTTCTGCTCTATTTTAGGCTCTGCCCAGCGTCGATCGCCACGGCTTCGCGGGTAAACACATCGACGATGGTCAACGAGCGGAAGCGCGTTCCGTCCTGAAGCTGGTCACAGACGAAGTCCATACTCCAGGCTTGATCCGGGGCGGTTGCCTTCAACTTCTCTTCACGCTGCCGCGATGCTTTGCGCTTCCCGGCGGGCTTCATCCTCTTCAGAGACAGGTCTTCCTCGCTGTATAGCCGATACACCAGATACTTGCCCACATCCCAGCCTTCACGGTTCAACAGCACGCGGATCTTGCGATATCCATAGCCCACTCTTGCCTGAGCGATCTCGCGGATTCGCATCCGCAACTCAGTCCGTGGATCGAGGCAGCTTCGATACCGGTAGGTCGCTCGCGGCACTCGCAGAACACGGCAGGCTCGCCGTTCGCTCACCAGGTAGCTTCCAACCAACCGCTCCACCATCGGTCCACGCCGCGAAGGCTTTACCATTTTTTTGAGAGCACATCCTGCAACATCGCCTTGTCCAGCGTCAACTCCGCGACAAGCTTCTTCAAACGCAGGTTCTCTTCCGGCAACTGAGCCATCTGCCGAACCGGGTCCACTTCCAGCCCGACATATTTCGCCTTGTAAATATCCCCCGGCAGAGCCGGGGGATATTTACAGTATGGAATCAGTTCGCCGTGCCGCCAACGGTCATGCGGTCCAGCTTGATCGTCGGCATACCCACGCCGACGGGTACAGATTGTCCAGCCTTGCCGCAGGTGCCGATGCCTTCATCGAGCCGCAGGTCGTGGCCCACCATGGAGACGTAACGCAGCGCCTCCGGGCCATTGCCAATCAACGTCGCGTCGCGCACAGGAGCGGTAATTTTTCCGTCTTCGATCAGATACGCCTCCGAAGCCGAAAAGACAAATTTCCCGTTGGTGATGTCCACCTGTCCGCCGCCGAAGTTCACCGCATACAGGCCGCGTTTCACGCTGCGCAGAATATCTTCCGGTTCATCCTGGCCGGCCAGCATATAGGTGTTTGTCATCCGCGGCATGGGAATGCTCTGGTAGCTTTCGCGCCGTCCAGATCCCGTGTTCGCCGCACCGGTCAGCCGCGCCGAGAGCTTGTCCGTCAAATAGCCTTTCAGAATGCCATTTTCGATCAGCACCGTCTCCTGCGTTGCCGATCCTTCATCGTCCACGTTGAGCGAGCCGCGCCGACCTGCCATCGTTCCGTTGTCCACCACGGTCACTTTTTCGCTGGCTACGGCTTGGCCAATCAGACCGGAGAACGCCGACGTGCCCTTGCGATTGAAGTCCGCTTCCAGTCCGTGGCCGACGGCTTCGTGCAACAGAATCCCTGGCCATCCTGGTCCCAGCACAACCTCCATCTCACCTGCGGGAGCAGGCCGCGCGTCCAGTTGCAGAATTGCACCGCGTGCAGCTTCCCGCGCCAGGTACTCCGGACTTTTCGTTCCGCTGAATTGCTCCATGCCTGTGCGTCCACCGCCGCCAGCGCTGCCGCGTGTCGTGTTCTGTGCGTCCTGCGCAATGACAAAAACATTCAGCCGCGCCAGAGGCTGCGTATCGCTGGCAAATGCTCCATCAGAGCCGATGACGAGAATGCGTTTCAACTCTTCCGCATAACTGGCGCGCACCTGCACAATGCGCGCGTCAAAAGCCCGCGCCGCACGGTCAGCCTGCTGGATCAGGGCCAGGCGCGCGGCTAAATCCTGGTCGAATCCGCCCAGCGGAACCGGATATAAATCCGCTTTGTGCCTCTCTTCAAACCCGACAACAGGCTGCTTCGCAGGACCGGAGGCAATCATCGCCGCTGTTCGAGCAGCCTGCAGCAGCCGCTCAGAACTGAGGTTATCGGTGTATGCATATCCGGTGCGCTCGCCAGCAATCACGCGTACGCCACAGCCGACACTGGTGCCTGTGCTTGCAGATTTGACAATCTGCTCTTCCACGCCCAGCGAGGTTGCCGTCACGGATTCGAAGTAAAGATCGGCAAACTCGCCGCCTGCGCTCAGTGCTTCGCCCAGGCAGCGCTCCAGCAACCGTTCGGTGATGCCGAACTTCTCAAAGAAGTAGCGGCGGTGACGATCAGACCGTGCTTGTTGAGATGAAGAGATCTTCGATAAATTTTCCATCGCGTTTTCAGTGTACGCTGATCCAGTCCTGCCCCAGAGTCGTCTGGACAGAGGTGCACAGATGCAGCGGCAGGCCGCTCCATGGTACGCTGCTGGAGATGAAACGCATTGCGCTGCCCTTGCTCGCTCTCGTTCTAGCCGCCACGCCATCCTTTGCTGTCGGACGGAAACACCATTTTTTCCACCATCATCACCATCACCACGTTCATCGTCATGCACATCGCAGTTCAGGGAAGTCCACTGTTGCAAAAAGCAGTGCCGGATCCCATGCACAACCAGCCGCAAACAAACCAGGATTGCAATAGATGAAGACACTTGAAGAAATGAAGTATCCGATTGGACGTTTCTCTGCGCCAGCCATCAGTACGACCGAGATCCGCGCAGCCAGCGTTGAGACGTTGCGTCAGTTGCCACAGGCATTGCGTGCATCCCTGGAAGGGTTGAGCGTTGCGCAGATTGATACCCCTTACCGCGAAGGCGGCTGGACGGTTCGCCAGACTGTGCATCACCTGGCCGACAGCCACGCCAACTCCTACGTACGCTTCAAGCTTGCACTGACGGAGGATTGGCCGATCATCAAGGCTTATGATGAAGCGGCGTGGGCGGAGCTTGCCGACAGCAAAAAGCTTCCTGTCGAAGTCTCGCTCGTATTCATCGACGCTCTCCATACGCGCTGGGTTGCACTCCTGGAGTCGATGACCGAGGCGCAGTTTCTTGACTGCGGCTACGAGCATCCGAAAAGCGGGCGCCAGACGCTGGCTCACGCGCTTGCCATCTATGACTGGCATAGTCGCCATCACACGGCCCACATCGTACGGCTTCGGCAGACACAGGGCTGGTAGCAACGTTGAACGGCTTCGCGCGCGATGCTTCCACGGCCGGCCAGCCGCCAGAGCGTCTGGCCGAGGCCGTTGAGAACTACGTAGCAGATCATCCTGAGTCCGTCATTCTGGAAGATGGCCAGATTCTCTTCGATCTGCGTCAGGCGCGGTATTCGCTCTCGATTGCACATGGACGCTGCCTGCTTCAGTTCTGGAGCGAGGAGCGCAATCTTGTGCGGACAGTAGTGGACGCTCAGATGCGCGCCGGTTGCCTGCGCCTCACCACACGACGCATGGGAGCAAGCAAGCCCGGATCGCTGGAGATTGTTGCCCAGCGCGATCGGCGCACGCCGTCGGCACGGGAAAGCGAACGCAGGCAGTATCAGCGCCTGCTGGAGCGCGTGCTCCGGCGACAATTTCCCGAATGGACTCCGGATGGCTTTCGTTCCGCCGCCGATCTTGAACACAGTTTCGGTCCAGCCTATGTCCGCGGGCAACTGTTGCAAGGCAGCCGCGGCATGAATGCTGAAGCGGTGGTCGGCGTCAGCGCGCAGGAGTCGAATGCGACCGTGGACGGCGTGCTTACCATTGGCCTGCTTTGGCTGGACTACTGCCGCTCGCACAATGTTGGAAAAACTGCGCGCCAACGACACTATGGCGCACTGCGTGTCATCGTGCCCGCGGGAATGGAGCAGACCACGGCCGCACGCATGCGCTGGCTGCATCCCGGCGCTGCGGGCTGGAGGCTCTTCACGCTGGATGAAAAGACGGAAGAGTTATACGCCGTTGAGATCGCGGAAGACGGAAATCAAAGCCTGCACCTGACGCACGCA
>JAJZHE010000114.1 GCA_021804655.1 Acidobacteriota bacterium | reverse complement strand
TGGGGTTGGTCTGGGCAAGAGCGATCTTCACAGTTGTAGTGTAAACGAACGCCGCTGCTGGACCTGTTGCACGCAGGGAGAATCTCTCCTTCCGGCCCGGGGCATTGCATGCAGCAGATGCGCGTGCGCGCGGTGGCCGCTCCCGCTGGTCGCGGGACAGGCAGTCGGGATGACTGAAGCGAAAGCAGATTCCCGGCGGGAATGACAACAAAAAAGCAAGAGCAGATTTGCTGGCAGGGATCAGGAACCGGTGCCGGCAAAGACGACGCCGATGGTGCGGAGGATGATTTTGATGTCGAGCCAGAGGCTCCAGTTTTCGATGTAGCTGACGTCGAGGGAGATGTAGCTGTCGAAGGATGGATCCTGACGGGCCTGGACCTGCCAGAGGCCGGTGATGCCGGGTGTGACGTCGAGGCGGCGCAGGTGCGAGAGCCGGTACTGGCGCACTTCGCTGGCGATGGGGGGACGCGGGCCGACGATGCTCATGGAGCCGTTGAGGACGTTGAAGAACTGGGGCAATTCGTCGAGCGAGTACTTGCGCAGTAAGGCGCCGACACGGGTGACGCGGGGGTCGCGGGTGAGCTTGAAAAGGATGCCTTCACGCTCGTTCATGTGCAACAGCTCGGCGCGACGGCGCTCGGCATCCCGAACCATGGTGCGGAATTTGACACACCGGAAGACGCGGGCTTTGCGCCCGATGCGCTCGGAGAGGTAAAAGACGGGGCCGGGCGAGTCAAGGCGAATGGCAAGCGCGATGAGGAGGAAAAACGGCGCAAGCAGAATAAGAACGCACAGTGAAAAAGCCACATCGAAGACGCGCTTGAAGATGAGAGCGACCTCTGGAATCTCACTACGGTGCAGCGGGATGGTGGGAAACTGCCCGATGTACTCGATGTTGTTTGTCCAGGCGAGACCGTCGTAGAGGTCGGGGACGACGCGAAGATCGATGCCATTTTCGCGAGCTTGTTCCAGAGTATGGTTGATGACGCTGCGTTCGCAGACCGCAGTGAAGAAAATCTCATCGACAAAATGTTGCCGAGCAAAGCTGAAGAGTTGGTCGATGGGGCCAAGGAGATCGGTGTGCGCGGTCCGATCGTCGAGACGATCGACGCCGGGAACCGAGACAAATCCCTTGAAAACAAAGCCGAGCTGGCGAATGTTCAGAAGGTGATGCTGCAAGGCAAGCGCTTCAGCCCCGAGGCCGACGATGATGACGTTGCGCGTGTTCAAGCCGCGCTCGAAGCGGTGATACATGGCGACGCGGAAGATGGCGCGGCGCAGCGCAAGTCCAACGGTGACAAGCACGACGGAGTAGAGCACGATGAGGCGCGGCACCATCTCCGCGTGCAGGAGATAAAGCGTGCCCATGAGCAGGAGCGTGGTGATGATGCAGGCTTGCAGGTTGAGCCGCTGCTCGTGAAGATGGCTGGTGAGCCGGACGGGGTTATAGAGCAACAGGCTGCGGTTGACGAGGAGGAGAACAGCAATGAAGCCAACCAGCAGCGCTGTGAGCGCCCCTGCGGTCTCGCCGTGGATGAGCTGGTTGTGCAAAAAACTGCGCGCGCCGTTGAGTGGGGATATCTGGAAATCAATGACGGTGGCGGATGTGACAGCAAGCAGAACAGTGATGGCGTCCAAAGCCATCCAGCCGATGATGCTGCCGCGCGCTGTCTGGTAACGCGCGTTGCGATTGCCGGGGTGGATATTCTGAGCAGAAGCCTGAGCGCGCTCAGATACTTTTTTCTGAAGTTCTGGTGTCGCCATAAAAGATCAATCTCCCATCCCATGGGTGCCTGCAAGAGCAAAAGAACCGACTGGCAACCGTGAAGAATGCAGAAGTGCTGAATGTGTCTCAAAAGAGAAATGAAGGAAGTCGAGACACAAACGCTGGAGTCGTTGAGCAATGGTACGAATAAATCCAGACTTAACTTGTAGGAACATCATACCTCTGAACATGTGAATAGAATAAGAAATTTATGATTACGAAATAGAACGAGGGATGCGCTTTGGTAATGGAGGCTGAAGGAGCAGGTGCCTGCTTCATATTTGAGGTGGGATTCGATGGATAAAACGTTCTGGTTTTAAGCCTGCCCGGGCAAAACGTAGGCATCCAGTTGCAGAAACTCGCGGACGTGCGGGTCCTGGCATTGTTCAAATTCAGAGGCGGGACCGAAGAAACGGGCTTGTCCAGACTCCAGGAAGAGAACCATGTCGGCGAGGCGATGCGCGAAACGCATGTCGTGTGTGACGACGATACTGGTGAGGCCGAGTTGTCGCTTGAGCCGCTGAATGAGGTCGCCGATGAGCCGCGCGGCGAGGGGATCGACCATGGTGGTGGGTTCATCGTAGAGAATGGCACGGGGTTGCGCGGCGAGCGCACGAGCGATGGCGATGCAACGCTTCTGGCCGGTGGAGAGGCTGGCAGGGATGGCGTCGCGCAGGTCCCGTGCCTCGACGAGAGCGAGCATCTGGTCAACAAGCTGCTGAATCTGGTCTTCCTGGAGGTTGCCCTCTTCGCGCAACGGGAAGGCGATGTTTTCGCCGACGGTGAGGGAATCAAAGAGCGCGCCGTTCTGGAAGACCATGGTGACATCGTGGCGAATCTGCTGCAGAGCGCGTTCGTCCATGGTGGTGACTTCCCTGCCCTCGACGAGGACCGAGCCGGAGTCTGGCTTGAGGAAGCCGAGCAGAATCCGGAGCGATACGGATTTGCCGACCCCGCTGCGCCCGAGGATGCAAAGCGTCTGTCCGCGCTGGATGTGAAAACTGATTCGATCGAGGATGGGACGCGAGCCGAAGGCGATGGAGACATCGCGGAACTCGATGAAGGGCGCTTCAGCGGGCATGGTGGAGGGAACGGGCTGAGGGTCACTCACGCTTTCAGAGTACGGTATTGGGCGCGAAGGGCAAAGCAATGGCGCAGACGCATGAGGTCGGCCTGGGTGTTGACGCTCTGGAGCCAGAGGGCTGGCGCGAGCGCGTCGCTGGGGATTTGACCGGACTGAAGAAGCGATTCCAGACGTGGAGCGTCGAAAGCGGGAAAGGATTGCCAGAGACGAAAGCAACTGGCGTCGTGCGCAAGAGCTTTGCGGACGGCGGGCAGCACTGAGCGATGGAGGACGACAGGAAATGGCAGAAGCAGGCCGCCTGCGCGCAGGCAGGTGACGGGAGCGCGGGTGATGGCAGCGCGGCGCAGCAAATATGCAAGTAATACATGCGGAACCAGCGGCATATCAACAGGAACAAATAGGTTGAATTCCGCGCGCGAGGCGAGCAAAGCGGCTTGGACGCCGGAAAGCGGGCCAAGGCCGGGATATTCGTCTGGCAGGACAGGCGCGAAGGCAGCAAAGGCGGCAGAGCTGGCTGCATCGCGCGCGCCGGCGATGCGCACAGACAGGCCGACGGAGCGCAGCAGGTGGACGGCGCGGGCGATGAGTGGCTGCTGGTCGGAGTCGTCGGGCTGCTGGGCGAGCAGAACGAGGGATTTGTCAGAACCGAGACGCGAAGAGGCTCCGCCGGCGAGGACGAATCCTTCAGCGACGAGATGGCGCGGTGCCGGATGGCTCATGACGCTCAGGAGGCCGGACGCAAAGCGGCAGCCGACTCCAGGAAGAGCAGGATGGATTCGATGCCGAGATGGAAGTTGCGTAGGCAGAATTTTTCGTTGGGCGCATGGAGATTGTCGTCGGCGAGTCCAAAGCCCATCATGACGCAGGGCAAGCCGAGATGACGCTGGAGGTCGCCAACGATGGGAATGCTGCCGCCGGTGCGAACGAAGACGGTTTCCCTGCCCCAGACCTGGGTCATGGCGGTGGCGGCGGCACGGATCCAGGGATTGTCGACGGGAATGAGGCTTGGCTCGGCGGAGTGGATGAGGCGAACTTCGACGGAGACGCCGGGCGGGCAGACCTGATGGATGTAATCGCGGAAGCGGGCAAAGGTATCGGCTGAGGACATGTTGGGCACCAGGCGCATGGAGGCTTTGGCGGTGGCTTTGGCGGGGATGACGGTTTTGGCTCCGACGCCGGTGAAGCCGCCGGGCATACCGTGAACGTCGAAGGTGGGCTGCGCCCAGAGGCGTTCAAAGACGGTGAAGCGGTCGTCGCCGACGATGGCCTGCGAGCCGAGAACGGTTTCGCGGAATTCGTCTTCGCTGAAAGGCAAGGACTGCCAGGAGCGGAGTTCGTCCTCTGCGGGCGTCTGCACAGAGTCGAGGATGCCGGGAATGAGGATGCGTCCGGATGCGTCTTTGATTTTGGCCAGAATATGGGCGAGCGCGTTGAAGGAGTTGGGTGCTGCACCGCCGTAGCCGGAGTGGAGGTCGGTGCGTGCGCTGCGCACCTCGATTTCGGTGTAGATCATGCCGCGCAGACCGACGCAAAGCGTGGGAAGGCCGGGAGCGAACATGGAGGTGTCGGAGACGACGGCAAAATCGGCGGCAAGATTTGTCGGCTTTGTGGCGACATAAGCGGCTATGCCTTCGCCGCCGACTTCTTCTTCGCCTTCGATGAGGAAGCGGACGTTGAGCGGCAGCTTGCCATGAGCGACAAAGAGGGCTTCGACAGCCTTGAGGTGCATGAACATCTGGCCTTTGTCATCGACGGCGCCGCGGGCGTAGAGGTTGCCGTCGCGCTCGGTGGGTTCAAAAGGCGGCGAGAGCCATTCGTCGAGCGGCTCGGGCGGCTGGACGTCGTAGTGGCCGTAGAAAAGAACCGTGGGCGCGCCGGGCGCGTGGAGCCAGTCGGCGTAGACGAGCGGATGGCCCGTGGGCGAGGTTCCGGCGGTCTCTATGAGGCGTACATTCTCCAGGCCGATGCGGTTGAGTTCGCCAGCGATGTGTGTAGCCGCCTGGCGCACATGGTCGCGGTGCGCAGGGTCAGTGGAGACGGAGGGAATGCGCAGAAGCGTCTTGAGTTCGTCGAGGAAACGCTGCTGATGCTGACGGGCGAAATCGATGGCTGTGGTCATGAGAGTGTCCGTAGAGCTTGTGTCATCCATCAGAAAACGCCAGAAATGCCTCGAAGTAGACCCGCAATCAAAGCGTGTCTCGGGAAAGAGACCGAAGCCACTTCGGCATCGATGCAACATGCTCTAGTCAAGTGTGAGCAACGGAGCGAGGCGTGTCAACCGGAACCGTCTGGGGCGGGGAAAATCGCGCATCGTTCTTGCGGGAATCAGAACCATTACATGAAGCGGATGCGCGTCTGCGGTCGCGCCACAGACTTTGATTGCGCTCCCGATGGTCGCGGATTGCATCTGCTGTGGCAGGGGAAAAACAGATTCCCTTCGGGAATGACAACAAGAAGGGCAAAGGCAACTGCAAAAGCGAAGGCAACAGCAGATTCGCAGCGGGAAGTATCCTGCTGCGCGGATGTGTATGGCGAAGCTTGTGCGCTGTATGAGGGGAAGGCTTGTGGAGCAGAGGATAGACTGAAGGGATGGCAGTGAAGCGCGCAAAAAGCAGGATGCAAAACAGGACGCTGGGAGCCGCGAGATGACGGCGCAGACGGCAGTGAAAGTGCTGATTGTGGAAGACGAGGTGCATGCGCGTCAGGGATTGGCGGAGCTGGTCAGCGACTGGGGTTATCGCACGGAGACGGCGCAGGACGGCTTTGAGGGCTACGAAAAGGTGCTTGCCTGGAGTCCTGAGATTGTGATTACGGACCTGAAGATGCCGCGGATGGACGGCATGGACCTGCTGATGAAGCTGGCGGACGCGGAGATATCGCTTGCGGTGATTGTGTTGACGGCGCAGGGTTCGGTGGAGCTGGCCGTGGACGCGATGAAGCTGGGCGCGTATGACTTCCTTCCGAAGCCGGTGGATGCTGCGCGGTTGAAGACGATTCTGTCGAACGCGGTGCGGCAGCGAGAGACTTCAGTGGAGCGGGAAGTGGCGCGGCAGCAGTTGCGTCAGGAGAGTGCACTGGGTTCACTGGTGGGCCAGTCGGAGCGAATGCGCGAGATCTTCGGATTGATTGAGCGGATTGCTGCGACAAACGTCTCCGTGCTGATTACAGGCGAAAGCGGGACGGGCAAGGAGCTGGTGGCGCGGACGCTGCACGAGTTGAGCGACCGGAAGCGGAAGCCGTTTGTAGCGGTCAACTGCGCGGCGATTCCGGAAACGTTGATGGAAAGCGAGATTTTTGGCCACGAAAAAGGAGCGTTTACCGGAGCCGTGGAGCGGCGAGCAGGATGCTTTGAACTGGCCGAGGGTGGAACGCTGCTGCTGGATGAACTGGGCGAGATGCCGATTGGTACGCAGGCCAAGCTGCTGCGCGTGCTGGAAGAGCGGAAGTTGCGGCGGCTGGGCGGGAGCGCGGAGATTGCCGTGGATGTGCGTGTGCTGGCGGCGACGAATCGCAACCCGGAGGATGCTGTGGCCGCGGGTCAGTTGCGCGCGGATCTGCTGTATCGGTTGAATGTGTTTCATGTGCAGATTCCACCGCTGCGGGAGCGCAAGGACGACATTCCGCTGATGGTGGCGGTGATGTTGGCAGAGATGAATGCGCGACATCATCGCCGTGTGGCGGGGATGACGGAGCGGACGGAGCAGTTGATGCAGGGGTACGCGTGGCCGGGCAATGCGCGCGAGCTGCGCAATATGATGGAGCGCGCGGTGATTCTGGCTCCGGAGGGTGGCTTGATCGACCTGCCGCACCTGCCGCCGGAGATGTTGAAGCCGGAGACAACGACAAGCGCTGCGGTGAATGAGACGACGGCAAGCGTTGAGGCCGTGCAACTGAGCGTGGGTACAACGGTGGCGGAGGCGGAACGGAAGCTGATTCTGAAGACGCTGGATGCAGCGGGCGGAAACAAGACGCGCGCGGCGCAGATGTTGGCGGTGAGCCTGAAGACGCTGCACAACAAGTTGAAGGCGTATGGACGGCAGGACGATGAAAAGGAGCGGTAACGCATGCGGTTGAAGACCAAGCTGGTGATTGCCATCAGTGCGCTGGTGGTGGCCGTGGCGTCTGCGCTTTCTCTGGTGTATCTGGACCAGTTGCTGGAGGCGACGATCCATCAGTCGTACGAGTCGAATCTGCTGGTGGCGCGCGAGGTGCGCTACGCGCTGCAACTGGCGCTGGAAACGGGATTGAAGGACCGCGTGGTGCATCCTGACGATCTGAATGGACTGCGCACACTGGCGGCTGAAGCGGTGCGTAGCAATGAGGCGTTGCTGGCGATGCTGAGCGCGGTGAATCGCTATTCGCCGACCGTGTATGACATCAATATCGGCGACAGTGCGGATCATATTCTGCTGACGACGGGAGCGACGCCGGAGGATATGCCGCTGCCAACGCGTCCCTCCTTTGAGAGGCTGCTGCACGGCGGAGCATGGACGCTGCTGCGCGTTTCGCTGGGGCCGCCGCAGGTGTACGAGCTGGTGCTGCCGATCGACCGCAACGGGCAGCCTTTTGTCTCCGTGCATGTGGGCGTGCGGACAAGCTTGCTGCGGGCGCAGTATGCGCCGTGGATTCGCGCGGCGATCTCGCTGATGGGTCTTTCGCTGGTGACGGCGCTGCTGGCTGCGCTGGTGTTGAGCAATCTGGCGCTGAGACCGATGGAGAAACTGAGCGAGCGGCTGGATTACTGGACGAAACAGGAACGCGGCGGGTTGACGGGAGTGGCTGGAGGCAAACCAGCGGAGCGAAACGACGACGCGGTGGCGCGCGTAAGCAGCAAGATTGAACAGATTGGGCAGCGGATGCGCACGGTGGAGGACATCTACACGACGCTGAAGGAGAATGTGGACCATGTGCTTGGCAATTTGCAGGATGGGCTGATGCTCTTTGCCGCAGATGGTCACGTGGTGCTGGCCACGGAGACGGCGGCGAAGATGCTGGAGCGTTCGCAGGGGGAGTTGCTGGGGCAAAGTGCGGAAGAGATTTTTGCGACGGACGAAGCGCTGGACATGACGATTCGCACGGCGTGGAAGAGTGGTCAGCGACTGACGCGCGAGGAAGTGACGGGACGGAATGGACGGCGCTATGCAGTTTCCCTGGAGTTTATTCAGAACGATCCATCCGGCGAGTCATCTGGCCGGGGATTGGGGGCGCTTCTGAAGCTGCACGATCCTGAATCCGTGGAGGCGATTGAAAGCGAACTGGAGATATCGCGGCGGCTGTCGGCGATTGGCCGCCTGACAGCGGGCGTTGGCCACGAGGTGAAGAATCCGATCAATGCCATCGTGGTGCATCTGGAGCTGCTGAGAAATCGCATGGGAAGCGGACAGGACGGAGCGTTGCGTCACCTGAACGTGATCCAGACGGAGATTCAGCGGCTGGACCGCGTGGTGCAGACGCTGGCGGATTTTTCCAGACCCGTGGAGATTCATCTGGCGGAGCAGGACCTGCGCCGCCTGGTGGACGATGTGGTGCTGTTGACCGGGTCGCAGTGTGCGCAGAGTGGCGTGCAAGTGGAGTGGGTGGCTCCGGAGCGCGCGGTGATGGTGAAGGTGGACGGCGACCTGATCAAGCAGGCTCTGCTGAACGTGACGCTGAACGGCGCGCAGGCGATGCCGGGCGGCGGGAAACTGACGCTGGAAGTGAGCGAAAGCGAGAAGAAAGCCGTGATCCGAGTGCGCGACGAGGGCGCAGGTATTCCACCACAGATGCTGGAGAAAGTCTTCGACCTCTACTTCACGACGAAGAAGGATGGCAGTGGAATCGGGCTGGCGATGACTTACCGCATTCTGCAATTCCATCAGGGCGAAGTCCACGTACAATCGGAAGTGGGTCGCGGAACGGAGTTTGAGATGCGGATTCCGCTCTCCTTCGCAGATCGGGGACGGCAGTCAACGCCAGTAGAAGAGACTGCCGAAGTATAGAAGGCATAAAGATGCGAATTTCACTGCGAAACGGAAGCCTGCTTCTGGTGGCGCTGGCTGTTGGCTGTCGGCAGCCGCGGCAGCCGCTGAAGAATGGTTTTCTGACGCCGGAGATCGAGCAGCAGCGCCCAGCGAGCGCGGTTCTGCCCGCTGAGTTCAGCATGCCGGCGCGCGACGTGATGGATAGCACCAATCCACCCAAGGTGATGCTTGCTGACAGCGAGCCTCCGCGACCGGCAATGCGCCACCGAGCGCGAGCCATGCCGCACACTGCCGATGCAACGCAGCAGGAAACGGCGAATCTGCAACCGGAGGTGAGCGCGATGGGGCAGCTTTCCACCGGGGACGAGAACGCAATTGTGCCCGACAGAATCAATGCATCGATTGCTGCAACGGAAAACGCTCTGAACCAGATTCATCGTGAGTTGACACGACAGCAGCAGCATACGGTGGCGCAGATTCGTGAGTTTCTGAAAGAAGCGCGTCAGGCGCTGGCCAGCGGAGACACCGATGGAGCCGCGATGCTGGCCGGCAAAGCCAACATCCTGTTGCGCGAACTGCGTCCGTGATGAGCGTGTGTCGGACGCATGGCGAAATCATGCGTCCGACGATGCTCCGCAAGCGGCGCGTTTACTTCGCAGTGGCGTAGAATCCGTCGAGATCG
>JAJZHE010000113.1 GCA_021804655.1 Acidobacteriota bacterium | reverse complement strand
GGGCTGGACGAGCTGACGACAACCGGCGAGTCCGTGACGGTGCGCGTGGAGCCGGGGGCCGATCCGGCGATGAAGGCGGCAAAGATAACACCCGAGATGGCCGGACTGGAGCGCCGCAGCCTGGAGGAGTTATCGGGCGGCGACGCCGAGGCCAATGCCGCGATCCTCTATGACATTCTTACCGGGATTCCCGGCCCCAGGCGGGAGATTGTGCTGCTGAATGCGGCCGCGGCGCTGGTGGCCTGCGGAATTGCCGGGAACCTGCGCGAGGGCGTGCAGCGCGGCGCGGAAGCGATCGAGTCGGGTCAGGCGGCCGCCACGCTGGCACGGCTGCGGCAGTTTGGCGCGCGCTGGGCGCAGCCGAAGCAATCCTGACGCAGGCACGGATAAAATAGCGACAAGGACCGGAATTGACGACAACGAGCGAAGGAACGATGACGGAAATCGAGCGTCCGCGCGTGCTGAGCGGCATGCGCCCGACGGGCAGACTGCATCTGGGCAACTACATGGGCGCACTGGCCAACTGGGTGAAGCTGCAGCACGACTATGAGTGCTACTTCTTCATCGCGGACTATCACGCGCTGACCACCGATTACGCGAATACTGAGAATCTGCGGCGCAATACCGAAGAGGTGGCGCTGGACTGGCTGGGCGCTGGACTCGATCCGGAGCGGTGCGTACTGTTTCTGCAAAGCGCCGTGCCGCAGCATGCGGACCTGCATCTGCGTTTCAGCATGATTACGCCGGTAAGCTGGCTGGAGCGCGTGCCAACCTATAAGGAACAGCAGGAAAACCTGAGCGAAAAAGACCTGAGCACCTACGGATTTCTGGGCTATCCGCTGCTCCAGGCTGCCGATATTCTGCTGTATCAACCAAAGTTCGTTCCCGTCGGCCAGGATCAGGTCGTACACGTCGAGCTGACCCGCGAGATTGCCCGTCGCTTCAACCAGTTCTACAAGCTTGACGGCAGGGAAGTTCTCCCCGAGCCGCAGGTTCTGCTCACTCCCGCGCCCAAACTGCCCGGGACCGATGGCCGCAAGATGTCCAAAAGCTATGGAAACACGATTGAACTGACTGACCCGGAAGCCACCGTGAGGCAGAAGTTGAAGACCATGGTCACCGATCCGGCGCGCGTGCGGCGGACCGATGCAGGGAACCCGGACCTGTGTCCGGTGGGCGACCTGCACAAGGTCTTCTCCTCGCCCGACACCATCGCCAGCGTTAACCAAGGCTGCCGCTCCGCGGGGATTGGCTGCATCGAGTGCAAGGGCTGGGCTGCCGATGCGCTGGTGCAGATTCTGGCACCCATCCAGCAGCGGCGAGCATCGTTCTCGCCCGCGCAGGCGATGGAGGTGCTGCGCGCCGGTTCTGAATGCGCGCGGCAACGAGCCGAGGCGACGATGAGCGAAGTTGACCAGGCGATGCGCATGCCGAAGCTGGGCGTGGCGACTGCAAGTGAGCCAGTGAAACTGGCTGCGGGAGCGGCGCTGTGAGCCAGGAGCCGGTTTTGCATTTTCCCGAGCCGCCCGGCGGCGGCAATGCCGCGACGGAGCAGGCAAAGAAACCTGAATCCGCGGCGCGCGCAAAGCAGGCAGCCAACGAGTTTCCGTTTTCCGTGACCGTCGGCAAGGTCTATGACGGGCCGATGGACCTGCTGCTGGACCTGATTCGCAAGCAGGATATCGACATCTACGACATTCCGATTGCGCAGATCACCGAGCAGTTTCTGGGCTATGTGGAGCATCTGCGCGCATCCGATGTGGACGTGGCGGGCGAGTTTATTTACATGGCTTCGCTGCTCATCCACATCAAAAGCCGGATGTTGCTGCCACGCGTAGCTGCCGGAGTCGAGGATGCGTCGGGCGAAGACCCACGACGAGAGTTGGTGGAGCGCCTGCTGGAGCATGAGCGATTCAAGAACGCTGCGCAGATGCTGCAACAGAAGCAGATGCTGGAGGCGGCGACGTGGACCAATCCGGGGATGCGGGAGTTTCGCGAAGAAGCGGCGGCGGATCGCGAAATTGCCGCCGATACCGTTGACCTGGTGCGCGTCTTTCGCGATGTACTCGACCGGTTGAAACAGCGCCCGGTGCTGAACATTGAAGAAGACAGCGTGACGGTGCGGCAGATGATCGAGTTTCTGGGGCGCAGACTGAGCCTGGAAGACAAGCCCGTTTCCCTGCGACGGCTGCTGGCGCAGACGCGCTCCGAGCGCGCTCTGATTGCCATGTTTCTGGCGCTGCTGGAGCTGGTGCGTATGCAGGCTGTGTTGCTGATGCAGAAGCAGATCTTCGGCGATATTCTCATCAAAAAACATAAGGGATTTGAAGCGGCGATGAATGAAGCCGCGAAGAGCGGCTCAGAAGACTGGCGCTGAGCAGGCTGGCGCTGTCCACGGCACACCGTGCGGCGCGTCCGATATGCTGTCCTCATGCAGATCGACGAGATGCAGGCGGCAATCCGCGAGCAGGGCCTGGACGGCTGGCTTTTTTATGACCATCATCACCGCGATCCGATCGCCGGGCGCGTGCTGGGACTGGACCCCGCAGCGCATGTGACGCGGCGCTGGTACTACTTTGTGCCCGCAATCGGCGAAGCGCAGAAGCTGGTGCATCGGATTGAGTCGTTCCGTCTGGATGCCTTGCCGGGAACGAAACGCGCATACTCTTCCTGGCAGGAACTGGCCGCCGAGTTGGAAGCGATGCTCGTCGGCGCGCGGCGCATCGCCATGCAGTACTCGCCGCGCAATGCGATTCTCTACGTCTCCATGGTGGACGCCGGCACGGTGGAGTTTCTGCGTGAGATCGGCAAGGAAATTGTCAGCTCGGCGGACCTGGTGAGCCGCTTTGAAGCGGTGCTGAGCGAGCAGCAGATGGCCTCCCACGCCGTGGCGCAGCGGGCGATCGACGCGATTCTGCTGGAAGCCTGGCGTGAGATTGGAACGCGCGTTCGGCCCGCATCGGGACTGGCATCGGGCATGAAATCGGGCCCGGCATCGAGAGTGACATTGGATGCCGCATCGGAGTTGACCGAATACGCGATGATGCAGTGGCTGGCCGAGGCCCTGCGGCGCGAGGGTCTGGTGTGGGAGAACGGGCCGAATGTGAGCGTGGGGCCGAACAGCGCGGACTCGCACTATGAGCCGACGGCGGAGCGGTCGCGCGCAATTCGCAACGGCGATTTTCTGCTGATCGATATCTGGGGCAGGCAAGAAACTCCGCTCCGCGATGGCAAGCCTGCGATTCACTATGACGTAACCTGGACAGGCGTGATTGGCCGCGAGCCGAACGAGCGCGAGCAGACGATCTTTGCCGCGGTGACGGCGGGGCGCGATGCTGCAATTCAGACCGTCGAGGATGCGTTTCGCGATGGACGCGCCATACGCGGCTTCGAGGCCGATCGCGCGGCGCGCCGCGTGATCGACGCAGCCGGATATGGTGCGTATTTCACGCATCGCACCGGGCACAACATATCAGCCGATCTGCACGGAACCGGCGCGCACCTGGACGATCTGGAGACGCATGACGAGCGGTTGATCCTGCCGCGCACCTGCTTCAGCGTGGAGCCGGGAATCTATCTTCCCGGCGAGTTTGGCGTGCGCAGCGAGGTAAATATGCTGACGGACACCGGACGCGCCTGGGTGACCGGCGCGCGGCAGCGGGAGCTGGTGCGGATTTGAAGACGGCGTCAGGCAGGCGGCTGCGCAACGGGATGGTGATTGTCGTTGTGCTGTGCGTCTTTCCAGTACTGATTCTGGGCACGCTGGATTGGTTCATGACCAGCGCGCGCAAACAGGCGGCGGCGGCCCCTGCGATCTTTGCCGCGCAGAGTTCGCTTGCGGTGGTGGCGCGGCTGGGCACGCCCATCGTTCCCGGATGGCCGATCGCCGGATGGGCGCATTCGCAAAATGGAGCAGGCAAAGCAAGGCTGACCATCCGGTTGAGCGGGCCGAAAGGCAGCGGACGGCTGGAAGAACTGGCCAGGCAGCACGACAAGCTGTGGAGCCTCTGTGCGCTGGAGTTTGTCGGCCCGGACGGCGTGCAGATCGTGCTGAAGCCAGGCGACGGCAGCAATTGCGCGCCCTGAGCGCATTTCCCGCGCATGCGACGCGTCTCGCAGGCAGACGGCGGATCGTGGTATGCTCCAGCCATGCCCGCCGGTTCTCGGCGGATGCGAGGTGCGGCTTGTTTCAAATGGACACAATGCAAAGCGGTGTGGTGAGGCTCGATGCGCTCTCCTGCCTGCCGCGTCCCTGCCAGAGCCGCCCGAATCTCTTCTCCGGCGATTAACTTTCTCCCATCTTTCAGAGCCATGCGATGAACTCCGCGCGCCGCGAGGGCTGCGACGGAGCAACAGCAGCTCCGCTGCGTGGCAGCGGGAAGACTCCGCAGCGAATCGTACTGCGGAAGAGCGCCGCGTCTGAGGCGAGGAGAAGAGGAGAAAAGTATGGATGGCAAGGCACGGAATGCGGCATTGCATGAGGCATTTGGACCGAAGCTGAAGGGAAATCTTCCCGGGCCAAAGGCTGCGGCGGTGGTCGCCCGCGACGAGCGGCTGATGTCGCCCAGTTATACGCGCGGGTATCCGCTGGTGGCCAGGCGCGGACGCGGGCTGCGCATTGAGGACGTGGACGGAAACGAGTTTCTGGACTTTGCTGCCGGGATTGCAGTCACCTCGACCGGACACTGCCATCCGGAGGTCGTGGCGGCGATCCAGAAACAGGCCGGTGAACTGCTGCATCTGTCAGGCACGGACTTCTATTACGAGCTGATGCCGCAGTTTGCCGAGCGGCTTTCGGCGATTGCTCCGATGAAGGGACCGCATCGGTTCTACTTTGGCAACTCCGGCGCAGAGGCGCTGGAGTGCGCGCTGAAGCTGGCCCGCTACCATACAAAGCGTCAGCAGGTGATTGCGTTTTACGGAGCCTTCCACGGCAGAACGATGGGTGCGCTCAGCCTGACCGCCTCCAAGCCACAGCAGAAGCGTCGATTTGCGCCTCTGGTTCCCGGCGTCACGCACGTGCGCTATCCGTATGCGTATCGCGGCTGCTCCGGCGGTCCGCAGGCCGAGGAAGCCTTTGCGCTGGGCTGCGCGCGCTTCATCGAAGAGAAGCTCTTCAAGACGGTGCTGGCGCCGGAAGAGGTGGCGGCGATCTTTGTCGAGCCGATCCAGGGCGAAGGCGGTTACGTCGTAGCGCCGACCGTCTTCATGCAGGAGCTGCGCGCGATCTGTGACCGGCACGGAATCCTGCTGGTGGCCGACGAAGTGCAGTCCGGCGCAGGACGCACCGGCAAGTGGTGGGCGATCGAACACACGGGCGTGGAGCCGGATATCGTCTGCTCCGCCAAAGGCATCGCATCGGGAATGCCGCTGAGCGTCTGCATGGCGAAGGCGGAGGTGATGGACTGGGTGCCGGGGTCGCACGCCTCCACCTTCGGCGGAAACCCCGTGGCCATTGCCGCTGCGCTGGCCACGATGGAGATTCTGGAGCGCGAAGCCATTCCCAACGCAGCCAAAATAGGCGAAGAGATTCTGACGCGGCTGGAAGGCTGGAAGCAGACACACGCAAGCGTGGGCGATGTGCGCGGGCGCGGGTTGATGATCGGCCTGGAACTGGTGGCCGACCAGGCGACACGCGAACCGGCGCCGAAGCTGCGCAATCGCGTGGAAGAGCTGTGCTTCGAGAAAGGCCTGCTGGTGCTGGGCTGCGGCGAAACAGCGATCCGGCTCTGCCCGCCGCTGGTGGTGCGCAGCGAAGAGGCGACGGTGGCGCTGGATATTCTGGAAGAGGCGCTCAGCGAAGCCGAAGCAGAGATGTTGGGAAAGTAGAAACGCGCGGAGTTCCTGGGTGGGAAGTTTTCAATGAATCTTCCCTTAATGGTTGCCGGTGCGGATGGCAAGTGATCTGCACTGGCAGCCGGGCATGGCGCAGGTTACCAACATTGCTGCTGGAATGAACAGCACGCCGAGCGGGACAGCGAGCGGCACGCCGGGCGCGCCGACCCAGACGACGGGCATCGACGGTCTTCTCGCCGCTTTGGTTGCGACGTCGAGTCGGAGCGCGGCAAATGGCCCTCAAGGGGCATCGGACTTGGCCAGGGGTGTTGCCGGGAGCCTTGCCGGAGCCTCTGCGGGAACTCTTGCCGGAGGATTGGCCGAGGCCAGATCGAGCGCAGCACCGCTGCAAGCACTTTGGGCAAGGGTCTTTGATTTTTACCAGCACGGGAGTCAGCCTGATATCAATCAGTCCGGGTCGTTAACCGGGCAGGCGTTGCTCGGTGGGCAACCGCCGGAGGCCGCCAGTGCGGCCATCGCTTCGACGGCAACTTCTTCAGGCGCAAAGCTCAGCGGGATAGCTGCGACGCTTGCCGCGGCGTCGGCGACCGGGGCGATGCCAGCGAAAAGTGCTGCTGCGGCAACGCTGGAGAAAGCGACGCTCGTAGGGCAGGCAGCGACGATGCAGAGGAGTGCCGGGACAAGCGCGACCGGGACGGCACAGAAGCCGCGTCCGGAGGCAAACAAACAGGTGGCCGGCAAAGCGGCCGCAGCCGTGGGGAAGAGCGTTGCGCCACCGAGTGCGCCGGGCGCAAACTCTGCCGTGGTTCCAGTTCCGGTTTCAGTTCCGGTTCCAGTTCCGGTTCCAGTGCTGGTTCCGGTCGCCCTGTCTCCCTCGACACCCCAGACGCTCGCAACGTTGTCAAAGGGAGACGCAACGAGAGGAATCGGATTGGGGACAGTTGCAGCAGAGGGAGTCCAGACGGGCGGCTCCGCTCCGGCGGATTGGATATCCGGTTTTGGCGCGGGTCTGATCGGAGGTCAGTTCGCTACTCAGACAGCCATCGCGGAGGGGGCGCAATCGCCCAGCGGGCAGGCACTGGGAATGCAGGATCGAAAACCAGTTGTTGAAAATGCTGCACTGGGGATCAAAGGAGTGGCGGCCGACGCGACTTTGCAGACGGCGCAGGCGATCCAGACCGTTCAGGCCGAGCAGTCGGCCGCTCTTCGCGCAACCACGCAGCGGTTTCCCGGCCAATGGGCAGGCGCAGCCGGAGATGCGGCCTCTCTTGCTTCATCCGGGTCGCCAACGACGACCGCGCAGGTTGCCTCCTCTGTGGCGCATTCGGCCTCTGCGGCAGCGCCGCAATGGCCGCAACCCGCGTTGACGCAATCGGCTTCCACGCAGTCGTCAGCAGGCCAGTCGCCAGCAGCCCTGTCGCCAGCAGCCCAGTCGGCAGCGAGTCCCGGGACCGGCCTGGGAGTTGGATTGGTTTCCGGCCAAAGCTCCGCGCAATCTCCCTCGACAGATGCTTTGGCGGCATCGAAGACCGGCGCGGCGATTCATCCCGGCACGTCTGGCTCTGGAACTTCCATCTCAACAGGAGCCTTTGCCGGGGCGATCGCAGTCCATGCGGAGGTGAGTCCTGTGGCCGTTGCCGGAGCAACAGGTTTGGCGCCGATGACGCAGCTTGCTGGACAGGCATCGGGACCGGCGACAGGTCATGCGGCTCCGGTGTTGCATCCGGGCCAGGTCTTTGAGTCTCTGGATGCGACGGTCCACGGCTGGAATCCCTCCGATGCAAGGCCGGTTTCCGGCGGAGCGAGTCTCTCGGTGGGCTATCAGGATGCACGGCTCGGTTATGTCGAATTGCAGGCGCGGCAGGTGGCGGGAAGCGTACAGGCGACGCTGGTGCCCAGTTCCGAGGCTGCGCGTCATGCGCTGGAGGGCCAGCTTGGGTCGCTGGGTGGATGGCTGGCGCAGCGGGCAACGCCGGTCGATCGGCTGGTTGTGGCTGCCTCGGCTGCGAGCATGGCTGCGAGCGATCACGGCGGTGCGATGCATTCCGGCGGAGCGGACAGTTCCGGGAGCGCACGGGACCAGAGAGAAACAGGTCAGGCCGCGATGAGTCGGGCCGCGCAGCAGGGATTCTCAGGTGGGTCCGGTGGCCGTGATGCAACGGGAGAGAATGTCCCCGCTCCGTCTGCAATGCAAGCTGTCGGGATGGTGGCAGGAGCCGCGCGAACTGGTGCTGGGGTTGGATCTGGAGTTGGAGCGGGTACTGTTTCTTCTGAGAGCGCCAATTGGCTCAGCATGCGAGCAAGCGTGTCCGGCGGAGCAAGGCTCGGCGTGGGACAGACGATCTCGGTCCGTGTCTGAATCGGGTGCGTGCCTGAAGCAGTTGCGCATGAAGGAACTCTGAGCCAAAGAGCCGGTTTCTCTGAGAGTTTCTCCATCGTGCCGCTTGTTTTTTGGAACGTTGTTCGCAGAAGTCAGGTTGCACGCAAAGGAGTCAGCGATGGGTTCGGCAATTATGGGAATGCTTTCGGCGTGGAATTCCGGGCAAAAGCCCGCCAGTGCGGCGAGCGCGCAGGCAACGACGGCGACAGCCGATGCAACGTCGTCGAGCAGCTCTGCGGCAGATGCCGCGACCGGGATCACGGCGAACGACTTTCTTACGCTGCTGGTCACCGAGATGCAGAATCAGGACCCGACAGCCGATGTCGATCCCAATGCGTATATCAACCAGCTTGTGCAGATCAACAGTCTGGAGCAGTTGATCTCGATCAACCAGAACATTACGGCGATTGGCGGCAACAGTTCGAGTTCGGGTTCCGGCTCGGGTTCAGGCGCAGGATCAGGTTCCGGCTCAGGTTCGGCGACCGGCGCCGTGACCGCGCCAACCGGAGTCACCGGCAGCGCGATGACGGCCGGTCCCGGCGTGCTATCGGCCAGCGGTGTGGCTGGGGCGACGGGAAAGGCCGCTCAAATTGCGGCTCAAATTGCGGCGCAAGGCCCGACGCAAGGCCCGACTGGAGGCCCGACTGGAGACGCGACTGCTGCCGCGATGTGGTCGCGCGTGGTTCATGGCAACATGAGTATTCCGCCGGTCTCCGGAGCTGCCCAGGCAGTGGCCGGCGCGCTGGCGCATCCAGCGCATTCTCATCCAGCTTCCATCGACCCAGCGGCCCTTCACGCTGTGCGGCCCGGTGGATTCGGGCACGCGATCCGGGATATTCCGCTGGCGAGGTTTACAGGCAGCACGCGTTGAGGCAGGCGGGCGCAGGTTTTGCGGAGCGTCATCGCTGAAAAAGCAACAGCAAGGCAACTGAGCAGGAGGAGAAACTGTGGCAAGCTTTTATATTCCGCTGACGGGGTTGAATTCCGACGCAACGGCGCTGAACACCATCGCCAACAACCTGTCCAACATGAACACGACGGGCTACAAGGACCAGACCGTCAACTTCTCTGATTTTTTTTATCAGCAGATCGGTGAGACCGGATCGGGCAATCCGATCCAGCAAGGCTCCGGCGTGCAGACGGCGGATATTTCTTCGAACTTTACCCAGGGCAACGTGAACTCCACCGGAACGGCCAGCAACATGGCCATCGACGGCAACGGATTCTTTGTCCTGAGCGCGGGCAACGGGGCCAATCTGTATACGCGCAACGGCAACTTCACGATGAATGCCACGGGAGGGCTGGTCTCCCAGACGGGCCTCGCTGTGATGGGATATCCGGCGACCGGTGGAGTGGTCAATACCAACGCTCCCTTGGCGGCGCTGAGCATTCCCGTTGGACAGGTGGAGCCCCCCGCGGCGACCACTTCGATGAGCATGACGGCCAATCTCAGCTCG
>JAJZHE010000112.1 GCA_021804655.1 Acidobacteriota bacterium | reverse complement strand
TAAGCGTTTCGAGCTGATTCTGAAATTTGTCTCAGGAGAACCCATGATTCGAATTGTTCTGGCTGACGATCATCCAGTGGTCCGCATCGGTGTGCGCAATATGCTTGCCGACGAGGAGGGTTTTGAAGTTGTCGGCGAAGCCTCCGACGGCGATGAGGCCATCACCCAGACACTGGAGCTGGAGCCGGATATCCTGCTGCTTGATCTGATGATGCCGCGCCTGCCGGGCCTGGAAGCCTTGCGCGCCATCATGAACGGCAGTCCCACCGTCAAAATCATTCTGCTCACCTCCACCATCTCCACCCAGCAGATCATTGAAGCGCTGCAGATCGGCGCGCGCGGCATTGTGCTCAAAGACGCGGTCACCGACCATCTCCAGACCTCCATCCGCACCGTGATTGCAGGCGACTACTGGATCGGCGGCAAACGCGTCGTCAATCTGCTCAGCGCCCTGCACAGCCTGATGCAGCAGGTTGAACTGCCACAGCGCAAGACATTCGGACTGACGCCACGCGAACTGGAAGTCGTCGGCAGCATCGTCGAAGGTTGCAGCAACCGCGACATTGCCCGACAGTTCAGCCTCAGCGAAGAGACCGTCAAGCGCCATCTCTCCAACATCTTCGACAAGACCGGCGTCTCCACGCGCCTGGAACTGGCGCTCTTCGCCATCGCCCACCAACTCGTCACTCCGCAGTAGACCATCGAAATCCGATGCGTCTTCCGCTCTGAGCACCGCATCCAATCAGCATGAGCCACTCCGGTACGCAAAAAATTGCATTTCTCGGCGCAGGGAAGATGGGTGCGGCGATGATTCGCCGCCTGCTGGAGGCCGGTTACTCCGTCACCCTCTGGAATCGCACCCCAGCCGCAGTTGCGCCACTCGTTGCTGAAGGAGCCATGCCTGCGAAAACGCCAGCGGAAGCTGCGAAGGGCTGTGACGTGCTCATCACCATGCTCTTCGACGATGCGGCGTATGAGCAGATTCTTCTGGGCGACAGCGGCGCGCTGGCTGTCTTGCCTGCGCATGCCCTGCACATCGCCTGCGGCACCATCAGCGTTGCGCTCTCCCAGCGTATCGATCAGGAACATGCCCGTCTCGGCCACGCCTATGTGGCCGCGCCCGTCTTCGGTCGTCCCAGCGTGGCCGAGGAGGGTCGTCTTTGGATCGTCGTCGGCGGCGAGGATGCTGCTGTAGAACGTGCGCGACCTTTGCTCGCCTTGCTCAGCCGTGGTATCTCCGTCGTTGGCAACCGCCCGGCGCAGGCGCACGGTGTCAAGCTGGTCGGCAATTTCATGATCACCATGATGATTCAGTCGATGAGCGAAGCCGTTCTCTTTGCTGAAGGGCAGGGAATCGACCCCGCCCAGATGTTGGAGACGATCAACTCTGCGCTCTTCCAGTCGCCGTTTTACGCGACGTATGCAAATCTGCTGCTGCAACCGCCTGCCAGGCCCGGTGCCACGCTCCATCTGGGGCTGAAAGACATTACGCTTTTTCTGGAAGCGGCAACAAGCGCGAACGTTCATCCGGAAGTTGCAGCGGTCATCGCGGTCCGTCTGCGCGAAGCCATCGATGCCGGTCTCGGTCCGTCGGACTGGGCCGCCGGCATGTTGCAGGCTGCACAAGCTGTCTCCGCTAAACTGAAAGCATGAAATCTCAGGGCATGAAACTACAGGGCAAAACCGTCTTGATCACCGGAGCCAGCGCCGGCATCGGCGCAGCCACTGCGCTTGCCTTTGCCGACGAAGGCGCGCGTCTGCTGCTCGCTGCTCGCCGCGCCGACAAACTCTCCGCCGTCGCCGCCGAGTCTCTCGCGCGCGGCGCGGAGTCGGTTCACACGCTTGCGTTGGACGTACGTAGTCACGCGGCTGTCGTTGCTGCCATGGCTGCGCTTCCCCCGGAGTGGTCTGCCATCGACGTGCTGGTCAACAACGCCGGTCTCAGCCGCGGCCTGGAAAAGCTCTACAGCGGCAGCGTCCAGGACTGGGAAGAGATGATCGACACCAACGTGAAAGGGCTGCTCTACGTCACGCGCGCCGTCGTTCCCGGCATGGTCGAGCGCGGTTCCGGCCATGTTGTCAATCTGGGATCGACCGCCGGTGAGATGACGTATCCCAACGGAGCCGTTTACTGCGCCACCAAAGCCGCCGAAAAATCGATCAACGACGGCCTGCGCCAGGACCTGCTCGGCACGCCAGTGCGGGTGACCAGCGTCAATCCAGGGATGGTGGAAACCGAGTTCAGCCAGGTGCGTTTCCGCGGCGATCACGAGCGGGCCGCGAAGGTCTATCAGGGCTTGCAACCGCTGACCGCCGTCGATGTGGCAGACGCCATCCTCTGGGCCGTCACCCGTCCTGCCCATGTGAACATCGCGCATTTACTGCTGACGCCGGTTGCTCAGGCGAACTCGCTGCTTTTTCATCGCGAAGCGTCCCCGGCTGGCGCCGGAGGCGCGCGCTGACGGTTTTTTCCGGTGATGAGTCGGAGTTTAGTTCAGAGCGGCTATCTGGGCTTCCACGTGTTCCAGCGCTGCCGACAAGGCTGCTCTGCGGTGCGTGTTCGAGGTGCGCTGGGACAAGATGTGCTCCCGTTGCAGCTCCAGTGCCTGCTTCTGGCGGGCATGTTCAGCATGTTCAGCCGCGGCAGTCTTCTTGATCTGCTCGCTGACTTGGTGACTCATCTCGGGGGACGTCTGCGCCATCTGTTCCTCCACGGATTTACTTTCCCAGCCTCGTGCCATATCTCGATTGTATCCTGCGCTTTCCGGCCGCCGTCTGGGTGCACATTTTGTCGTGGCCAGTCCGTGATAAATTTCGACGGTTCGGTCCTCCGTTTCCTTTCGTTGTCCTGCGATAATCAGGTTTGGCAGTTTGTCAAAGATCGGGCATCGGGGTGCGGCGTATCGTGATCGTTGAAATCGAAGCACTTACCAAAATCTATGAGGGCAAGCAGCGCGTCACTGCGGTGGACGGCATTGACCTCAGCGTCAATCCAGGCGAAATTTTTGGCTTGCTTGGCCCCAACGGAGCCGGCAAGACTACCACCATCAGCATCGCTACCACCCGCACACTGCCCACCAGCGGCTCAGTCCGTATCGCCGACGTCGATGTCGTCCGCCATCCCGCCGAGGCGCGTCGCTTCATCGGTGTTGTGCCCCAGTTCAACACCCTGGACCGCTCGCTCACCATCGAGGAAAATCTTTACTATCACTGCCGCTACTTCGGCTTCAGCCACGGACAGGCACGCCAGCGCAGCGCTGAGCTGCTTGGACAATTTCTGTTGACGGAGCGCAGCAAAGCCTACCCATCGCAACTCTCCGGAGGCCTGGCGCAGAGGGTTCAGATCGCCCGCGCCATCGCCCACCGGCCCAAGGTGCTTTTTCTCGACGAGCCAAGCGCCGGGCTGGATCCGCAAAGCCGCATGGCCATGTGGACCGCGGTTCAGGGATTGCGCAAGGAAGGGATCACCGTGGTCCTGACCACGCACTATATGGAAGAGGCCGACGCGCTCAGCGACCGCGTCGCCATCGTCGATCATGGCCGCATGCTGGCCATTGGCTCGCCGCAGAAGCTCAAGGAAACCTTTGGCGCACAGACCATCATCAGCCTTACCCTGCGCCACACCGACGGCGCCGAGGCCGTCGCCGCCGCATTGCGCACATACCCCGGCGTGCAGAACGTTGAACTCGCGCAGGACTGCCTCCGCGTCTTTACCTCCGGAGCCGAGGGCCTGCTGCCGGAGCTGATTCAGGCCGCTTCCCCGCTCGGCCTGCGCGATATCGCCATCAGCGAGCCAAGTCTCGAAACCGTCTTCATCCAGCTCACCGGGAGGGATCTCCGTGAATAGTCCTCAGCCCTCGTCCGACCGCGTTCTCCTGCTCAAGACCTTTTTCGGATTGCTGCTGCGCGACCTGCGCGTACTCAGCCGCGAGATTGGCCCTTTTCTGCTGCGTGTCGGCATGCAGCCGCTTCTGTTTCTCTTCGTCTTCACCTTTGTCATGCCGCACATGGCCGGAGGCAGCCCCTTATCGTCGATCGGGCCTGGGTTTGGGTCGGTTCTGCTGCCAGGGCTGATGGCCGTGGCCATCATGTTCAGCGGCATCGCCGCTGTCGCACTGCCCCTTTCCACAGAATTCGGCGTCACCCGCGAGATCGACGACCGCGTCATGTGCCCCGCGCCGGTCGCCATCGTCGCTATCGAGAAGGTCGTCTTCAGCGCCGTCCAAAGCATCATCGCCGCTCTCATGGTCATTCCCATGGCCATTTACATCCCCGCAACTCCGGTCTATCCCGATCTTCATCGCTGGTGGCTGCTGGCCATCGTCATGGTGCTCTCCAGCCTGCTGGCCGGCACGCTCGGCCTGGCCATCGGCTCCAGCGTAAGCCCCAAAAACATCGGACTGGTCTTCTCCATCATCGTCGTACCCATTACCTTTTTGGGATGCGTCTATTATCCCTGGGCCTATCTCGACAAAATTCGTTGGCTCCAGATTGCCGTTCTCTTCAATCCAATCGTATATATCAGTGAGGGGCTGCGATCGGCCGTCACTCCGCAGGTTCACTCGATGCCCGTCTGGATCGTCCTGCCGGCGCTGATTGTCTTTCTCTACTTTCTTGGCCGCCTGGGCCTGCGAGGTTTTTTGCGCCGCGTCATCTCCTGATTTTCAGCTTTGGCTGGCGTTCGGATCGCTGCTTGAATGGAAGGCGGATCTTCGAGCGCTGAAAACTGATTGTGCGACTGGTCTTTTCCAATCCGTATCTTCTGGCTCTGCTGCCCGCCACTCTTCTGGCGGCTGGCTGCGGCGGCAGCTTCACGCTTGCTCCCGGTGCCGGGAACTCCGTCGTACTCAGCAGCCATGTGGTCGGCGCCTCCACCGGCTCCTCCGCGAGCGCCTCCACCGGGCAAGTCGTCGTCGGCTCCCAGCCCGTTCCCGTGGAGACATCGGCTGTTCTTCAGTGGTCGGCTGCCTTCCCGGACGGCATCTCTGCCGACGTTCGCTGGTCGGTAACCGGCGGCGACCCTCACTCCGGAGCAGGCTCCGTCACGGACGCCGGACTTTACACCCCGCCTGCCTGGCTCACCGTGGACGCGGCCACCGTCACTCTGCATGCTCGTTTTGCCGGAAGCGCCACGGACGCTGCAACCGCTCTGCTGCGCATCACGCCCGGCTTCATCCGCCCGCTTGCGCCGGAAAATCTCGCTTTGGGCGCGGGGGCCACAGCCACTTTTTCGGCCTCCATCGCTGAGGTGGGCGGCACGGCCAGCGTCCACTTTGCCCTGCCTGCGTCCGGTGTCGGCTCGCTCTCCACGCCCGCATGCAAGCGCTCTCCGCTCGCCAGCGAAAATCCAGCCTATACCGTCTGCTCGGTCACCTATACCGCTCCTGAGGGCATCGCCGTGTCTCAAAGTGTCGAGCTTCTGGCCGCAGTCACCGCGCCGTCCGCCATCCCTCTCGCCGTTCCGCCTCCCGGTTCGGCGCTCAGCACGGCTCAACTGCTGCTCAACCCGCAAGGTGTCACCAGCAATCCTGCCATCCACCAGCAGATGCTTGCTCTTCCCGTTGCGCTGGGTTCGTCGGCGGGCAGTAACACGGATTACGATTCCGCCCACGGGCAGCTCACCGACTGCTGCGGAGGCACGCTCGGAGCGCTCGTCGCCGACACCTCCGGCAACTCCTACGTCCTCGGCAATAACCACATCCTTGCCCGCAGCGACCAGGCCATTCCCGGAGCGACGGTCATCCAGCCCGGCCTCATCGACAACGGCTGCACACCTTTCGGCGAGGGGCCAGGTTCCACTCCCATCGCTTCGCTCGTCGCTTACCCGCCATTGTCTGCCCCCTCGACCCGCGTCGATGCAGCTCTGGCGCGCGTTGCTCCAGGCTCAGTCGATGCCACGGGCACCATCCTTGAGCTTGGCTCCCTCCAGCCCGATGGGACGCTCGCCGCTGCTCCGCCCGGCGTCTCTTCCACAGCCGGTCATGGGGAGCCTGCTCAATTGGGCATGGAAGTGGCTAAAAGCGGGCGCACCACCGGCCTGACCTGCGGCTCGATCACAGCCATCAACACCGAGGTTCTGGTCGATTATTACCGCGACTGCGCGGAGACTGAACATGCCTTCCGGAAGCGTTTCACTGGCCAGATCGTTGCCTCCAGCCCCAGCTTCAGTGATTCCGGCGACTCCGGCGCACTCATCGTAGACAGCGCCAATGCCGAGCCAGTAGGCCTGTTTTTCGCCGGTGGAGTGGATGATCGCGGCGTGGTCCAGGCCATTGCCAACCCGGTATCCGATGTGCTCGCCGATCTCGGTCGTTCACTTGCGACCAGTGCCAATCCGATCCCACTTCATTTTGTCGGCGCCGCCGACCATCGGGTTACCTGCCTTCGTTATCCGGAACAGCACTTCGCTCCTCCAGCGCTCTCCTCTGCGGCCAAAGCATCCGCCGCGCATGCGCTGGAGATGGCCAGGCAATGGGCTGCCGCTTCGGCTCCCGAACCGCTGCTTGTCCCCAGCGCAGATCAGCTTGCCCCCGACGGTTCCGCTTTGCCCGCCATCAGCTTCGGTGGCATCCTCCCGGTTTCGACTCCACGTTTTTTCGGCGGTGTACCCACCCACGTGGATGCTGCGGCCTCCGTCCCACTGGATGCTTCCGCGCTGGCTCGCGCCGAGCGCGTCCGCGACAGCCGCTCCGCTGCACTCTTTGCGATGAGTTCAGCAATTTTTGGTGTCGGAGTTGGCCGAAGCGCCGACAACCCGGCAGATACGGCCCTGATTCTCTTCGTCGATCGCAGTCAGGCTGCACCCGCGCTGCCAGCCTCCATCGACGGCGAGCGCCTGCGCATCATTCGCATGGATCGACCCCACGTGACGCGCGGACGGGGGCAGCCAGCGGTTCACGGTTGCCGTCCGGACGGCTCTCTTCTGCCGCGCTCGTTGCCTGCCCTGGCTCTTCGCCCACTGCCGCAGCCCTGACTCCGCAACGCTGTTCCGGCTCAGCCCACCGCTTCCACCGGCTGTGTCTCCGCGCCAACTTTTTTCGCCAGATACACATCCGGCAGAAATAGCTCGAACACTGTTCCCGAGTGGACATTCCCTGGATCGGAATGATCCTTCAGTCTTTGTCGGCTACGCACGCGAATCGACCCTTCATGCTTGGCGATAATCTCCGAACTGACCCACAGTCCCAGCCCCGTTCCCGTCACTTCCTTGGTCGTGAAAAACGCTTCAAAGATATGCTTCCGCGCCTCCGGAGCTATTCCGCTGCCCGTATCCGCCACGGTAAATAGAATTCCGTCGCGCTCCGGATTGCGTATGTCCGTTGTCCGTCGCGCGCGCACAATCAGCCGCCCGCCGTCCGGCATCGAGTCGATCGCGTTCCCGATCAGGTTGGCAAAGACCTGTCGAATCTCGCCCGCAAAGCAGTGCAGGTCCATCTCCGGGTCATACCGCTTCTCCACGTGTATGCCCCTGTGCTGCAACCGCACTTGATGCAGGCTCAGTACCGAATCCACCAGTTCGCTCAGCTTCGCCCGCGCGGCCTGTGTCGATTGCCGATAGAAGCGCAGCGTCTGCTGCGTGATCTCCGCCACGCGTTTCACTTCATGCTCGGCCATCTGCACCCAGCCCAGCGCAGGCTCCTGCAACCCGGCGTGGTTGCTCATCAGATACAGCAGGTTCGTGATCGCCTCCAGGGGATTGTTGATCTCATGCGCAATCGAAGCCGCCAGACGGCCCGTTGCCGCCAGCTTTTCCGTCTTCCGCAGCGCCTCTTCGCTGCGTTTGCGGTCCGTAGCGTCCAGCACAATCAGGCCCACCCAGCGCACCTGCTGCTGCAACGTCCGGATCGGATACGCATTCGCAATCCATGTCCAGTTCCACGCCGTGCCCGCGCCGCTCAGCTCAATATCCCGGATCGGGCGATCCTCTTCAAAGACGCGCTCAATGGTCGTCTTCAGTTGCGCCGCCGCCGCTTCCGGCAAGACCTCGGCCAGCGTCCGCCCCAGATGGCGGCTCATCGTCCCTTCCGTCATCTCCGCAAAGATGCGATTCACGCGGACAAACCGCGCATGCCGATCAAAAAACGCAAATCCGATGGGCGCATTCGCCAGCATCGAGTCCAGCAGCGAAAGCGTATCGCTCAGCCCGGCGCGCTGCTCCTCGATCGAGGCCACCATCCGGTTGAATGCCTCAATCAGGTCGCCAATCTCGTTGTGGACCAGCACCGGCAGGGGAAAGTTGGTCGGCGTCTCCGGCGTCTGCATCAGAGCCTGCGTCCCGTCGTGCAACACTCCCAGCGGACGCGTAATCGAGCGCGCCATCGCCAGAACCAGCACAATCGATGCCGCAATCCAGATGATCCCAAAGACCACTGCCGAGTGCAGCATCAAATCCAGTTGCTGGTTGTCCCACACTCGGTCGCTATGTACCCACGCATAGCCATACAAACGCCCCTCATGGTGGATCGCCGCTACGCTCTCCCACTCATTCGGCCCGGTGGAAAAGACCACAGGCGTGTCTCCCGTCACACGCCGCATCTGCGTCAGCTCCTGATCGCGCAGATTCTCTTCCACCGGCTTGTCTGCCGTATTGTTGGCTGCAAACAGAATCTTCCCATCTGCATCCGTCACAATCGAAGAAGCCACGCTGGGCGACTTTGCCATAATGTCCACAGAAAGTCCCACCAGGTCCGGGCGACGGTCGTCCAGCGCTTCTTCCGCCTCAAACGCCGCGATATTCGCCTGATGCACCAGCCGCTGCTCCACCCGGCTGATAATCTCCTCGTGCTGCTTCCGCACCATCACCCACGCAAACAGCAGCAGGCTCAGCACCTCCAGCGAAACCACGCCGACCAGCAGTTGAAACGAGATGGATCGCAGTCTTGCTCTCAGCTTCACGCTTCACTCTCCTGTGCCCCAGCGCGCCAGCCGCGCCGCCAGGTCGCGCGCAATCACACCGCCGTGAAAACGCCCATTTTCAATGAATATCTCATTCGTGCGCGCTCCGGCCACAATCACCCCTGCCAGATAAATCCCCGGCACATTGCTCTCCAGCGTCTCTGCATTGCACACCGGAAGTCGATCCTTACCCTCGGAACGAACTCCCAGGCTCGTCAGAAACTCAAAGTCCGGATGATATCCCGTCAGCGCAAAGACAAAGTCGTTCTTCAGCGCCAGTTCGCCGTGCGGCGTCTCCAGACGCACCTCGTCCAGACCGATCTCCACCACGCGTGACTCGAAGTACGCCTGCACCTCGCCGTTTTTGATCCGATTCTCGATGTCCGGCTTGATCCAGTACTTCACGTGGCTGTGAATCCCCGGCCCGCGATGCACCAGCGTCACACGCGCGCCGTGTCGCCACAACTCCAGCGCCGCAATCGCCGCCGAGTTCTTCCCGCCAATCACCACCACATCCAGCCCCGAATACGGGTGCGGATCATCGTAGTAGTGATGCACCTTCGTCAGATCCTCGCCCGGAATCCCCAGCCGATTCGGCAGATCGTAGTAGCCTGTCGCCACAATCAGCTTCCGGGCCTTCAGATGGCTCTCTCGCTCAAACCGATCCCGCAGCGCCACGTCGAACGCGCCATCGGCACCTGTCACGCGCTCCACGCGCTGATACTGCCGCACATCCAGCCGATAATGCGCTGCCACCTGCCGGTAATATTGCAACGCCTCATCCCGCGTCGGCTTCTGGTGCGGACTCGGAAACGGAATGTCGCCAATCTCCAGCAACTCTGGCGTCGTGAAAAACGTCATGTGCGCAGGATAATGAAAGAGCGAGTTGCACAGGCAGCCCTTGTCCGCCAGCGCCACGCGGAAACCCGCTC
>JAJZHE010000111.1 GCA_021804655.1 Acidobacteriota bacterium | reverse complement strand
GTTCAAATGTTCTTCGTGATCTCTGGATACCTCATTACATCCACGAGCATTCGCCGTTGGAAGAGGCCGGATACTCTGAATATCAAGAGATTCTATCTTCTTCGATTTGCGCGGATAGCTCCGCTCATGATTCTCTTGCTGCTCATTCTGAGCAGCCTACATCTCGCGCACGTACCCGGTTATGTCATTTCTCCAGAAGCAGGTGGACTTGGCCGAGCACTTCTGGCGGCTCTCACATTCCACATCGGGTACTTGGAAGCAACAAAGGGCTACCTTCCAGGCAACTGGGATATTCTCTGGTCCCTTTCTGTGGAGGAAATGTTCTACCTATTCTTTCCTCTGGCCGCCCGGCTTTTTCGCAAGCAGTGGCTGCTTGTGCCGGTTCTCACTCTCTTTGTCATCGCTGGGCCGTTTGCACGAATGAAAGCGTTCAATCCTAATCCAGTGTGGAGGGAATATTCATACCTTGGAGGCATGGATGCGATTGCCCTTGGATGCCTGACCGCTATGTTTCTCTCAAAGAAGCAGCTTTCCCAGTCATGGATATCCTTTTGTGGCGTAGTTGGATCAGTACTCCTGATCTTCAGTTTGGGATTTTCGATCCAAGGCTATCAATGGGGTCTTGGCCGAAATGGATTAAACTTCACAATTCTGGCGGCAGGAGTCTGTCTATTGATTGCTGCGGCTTCTCAGTCTTCGTGGCGATCTCCAAAAGCGCTCTCGCCACTCTTGATTCTCGGACAGAAAAGCTACGAAATTTATCTGACCCATATGTTCGCAGTGTTGGCGTTGTTTGCGGTGTTCGTTTATTTCGGCAAGCCGCTGCGAAGCGTTCCTATACTTTTTATCTCGGCGATTGTAACGGCGGGCGTCCTTGGTTGGGGTGTCTCAGTACTCTATACAGAACCGATGAACCGGGTCATCAGGCGTCGAACAGGAACAGACAAGTCTTCTCTGGGAGCCGCCATTCCTGAAGTGGATTGACTGAAATCGGTGCTCCGATAGAGTTGGAGCTTTAGACGTGTCGATACGGTGTGCTGATGGGTTGGATCGGAAACGGTGCGAGAATGAAATCGCCGCAGTAACCAATCAGAGCCAGATTCGTATTTCTGGGATTGTGGCGAATTGACGGGCCGACCTGTGTATGCACCGTAAACCTCGGCTCGGTCTTGTCCTTCGCAATCGTCAATTCAATGTACGGAATAATCTCGGTTTTTCCCTCACGTAGCCGGATCGGCAACTTTTTGAGGTCAACATCACGGCAGACCAACCGCCATTCGTTCTCGGAGGAAAAGTCTGGGTGCTTGATCATGGGCGCCATCTTGTCGAATATTTCGACGGCATCTTGGATTAATTGTGTCATTACGGTGTGGCGATCCGATCCCGGTCTCGGCTTTGCCTGTTCTTTACGAAACGCTTCAAGCATACGATCGACAAATTTTCGGCACAAGTCCTTGCAAGTGCTCTCTTCATAGATGCACTTGTAAAGCGAAAACGGGGTTTCTGTATTTTCTTTGATCGCCACAAGCATGCACGAGACATGGAAGCCGAGGGCGAAGCTTCCTGTTCCACCACCGTACGCTCGCCACTGACTTAGGTCATCCTCTGCGGCAGAAAGTGACGTAACAAAGACGTTCCGATTCATACCACTACCGATACAATTGCAAAAGTCGTTCAGCATCTCGCGTTCTTCATCATTTTGTGCACTTGATCGGCTATCGGACACTGCATCTAGCAAAAGTCGTCTCGCGTACCGCATCTCTGACGCATCGTTCAGGTAGTCGGTATGGGTTGCCCAAAGCTTTCCGGATCGGAGGATTCCCAAAAACCCGGCAGCGTTCGTATAGTGCCAGAGCATGTCCGGTTGATTTGCCGGCTGCTCCTGCAGAAAGCTGTCTGCTAGTTCTTCTAATGCAGCGACGCTCACGGGGTGTCCCTTCATGTATCTATGTTATCTCTCACACCGTAGCCGACAAATTTTCTGAGTCGTCGATCGTGTGCCAAATCGCGGATGAGTTGATCCGGCAATCTTAACGGCTATCGGAGTGCTGCGTTTCTGCTTTCTTCGCGGCGATTTTTTGCTGCAAAAGGGCGGTGTGAAGTTGAGTTCTCGCCACGGTGGGCGGCGATAGTCGTTTTCATCGAGAAGCTTTCCCTTGCATCCATGCGGCGTAGCGGCGGGCGTATTCGGTCTTGTAGGCGGTTACGGCGTGGTCATAGCTGAGGGTTGCGCCGGGCGCTGCGGGGATGTGTGACCACTGAAGGTGCAGTTCGCGGGTGTCGGGCGAGAGGCTGAGGGTGCCGTTTGAGACGGCGATGGGTTTGCCATCAGCCTCGGCTGCCGTGACGCGCAGGAACCAGGGGATGTGCAGGATGAGCCGGTGCGGCGCGGCGGTGAAGTGCGTGTCGAGCGTGAGCGTGGCGTGCGCTGCGCCGGGCTGGGTGAGCGTGAAGGCGACGGGGCCGAACCGGGTGGGCGCGTTGGCGATGGCGATGGTTTTGCCGGGGCCGATCCAGGCGGGCGAGAGGACGCTGAGCAGGTGGAGATCGTTGCCGTCTTCGCGCAGGAGCATCTGGCGCAGGAGGGTGCGGTATTCGGCGGCGAACCAGCCGTGCGGAGCGAGATTGTCCTGGAAGTTGCGCTCGCCCCAGGGACGCATGGCGAACTCAAAACCGGCCTGGGTGGAGCTGGTGTGGAGCAGCAGGGCGTAGAGTTCGCGCGTGGCCTGGAGCTGGTCGGCGGGGTCGTCGCGCGTGACTTCGGTGAGCGTGTTTTTGATGGTGAGGTAGTGGTGGAGGAATCGGCCGTCGCCGTAGGTCATGATGCCTTCGGCGTAGCGGGCCTGAGCGGCGCGGAGCGTGGCGGTGACGCGCGGATCAAAGGGATCAAGCGTTGGCTCGGGGACGACAGCAAGCAGGTTGCCCCAGAACTGGCCGCTCATGTCGCCGTCGAGCGCAGGGGGAATGACGTTGTGGTTGGCGGCGGCCTGTTTGTCGAGGACGGCGAGGAAGGTGGAGCGGTAGCTGTCATAGACGGGCTGCCACTTGCGCGCGAGGTCGTCGCGTCCGGTGTCCTGGGCCATTGCAATGGAGACGCGGAGGCCGCTGAGCGCGAGGAAGCTGTAGCCGGTGAGATGGCCGGGGATGTACTCGTTGTCGAGGACGTTGGAGGCCGGGATGAGGTGAAGCGGATCCTGCTGGCGGGCGGCGACGAGCCAGTTGACGGCGCGGTCGATCTGCGGCAGTGCCCAGGCGGCGAAGGCGCGGTCATGGGTGAGTTGGTAGTGCTGACCGTAGGCCCAGAGCGCTTCGCCCCAGCCGTCGTACTGCTGGGGCTGGGAGAGAAAATTGCCGTCAGGTTTCTGGGAGAGCGCGAAGAAATCGAGGACCTGTCGGGCGATTGCGGGGTAGCCGGTGAGGTCGTACATGTGTGCGATGTCGGCTCCGTCACGCAGATAGAAGGAGTGGTAGTGGAGCTTGTTGACGGTCTGGATGTAGTTGGGGCCGATGTGGTCGCGGGCGATGAGGTCGTAGACGAGGCTCATGGCAAAGGTGTCGGTGACCTTCGGCTCGGGCAGGGTGACCTGCATGCCCTGGGCGAGGATGCCCTGCCAGAAGGCGGTGATCTGCGCGCGTGCCTGGTCGAGAGACGTGGCTTCGATGGCGGCTATGGTGGCTGCGTTGCTGGTGGGCATCACAGGCATCTTCAGGTCGAGCGTGAGCGAGGCATGGGGTGCGAGAACTGGCATCCAACGCGTGAGTCCGACGGCGGTGGTGGGGTCGATAGCCAGCGTGCGTGGGGTGAGGTCGGGGGGATAGTTGTAGCGGGTGGCAAGCGTGAATGAGCGGTAGACCGTGGCGTCGCCAAGTTGCGCAGGGAAGGCATAGAGGAGTTTACCGGAGCGCAGGAAAGTGCCCGAGCCTGCGGGCGAAGTGGCGAAGGAATAGGCCCAGGCAGGGTCAAAGGTCTCGCCGGGCTGCCGATAGTCGCCGGGAAAACGACCGGCGACGGGGCGGTCAAAGCGGAACTGGCCGTGACGCGGGGCGGCGGTGTTGGGTTCAGCGTCGTAGCGCGTAGCCACGGCGAAGACGGCGCGCGTGGGCTGGCTGGTGGTGTTGACAAGGCGGACGCGGACGAAGTTGACGAGCGTGCCGTTAGAACGGCCGTCAAGCGTAGCGGCAAAGACAGTGAAGCGGTAGTCGATGCCGTTGCGGGCGACAGAGTAGTGGTCGATGGGCAGATGACCCTGGGTGAGTGTGCGCAGACGAGCGTGGACGGGGACAAGCAGGCGATCCTGGCCGGGGCCGGTGTAGAAGAGCAGTTCGGCGGAGCCGGTGCGCAGATATCCCTCGGGTGTGATCTCAGTGGCGGCCTGGGCGTCCATGACGCCGATCTCGTCGGTGGGCTGGGCGAAGTACGAGAACGGTTCGCCGGGGTGGTCGAGGCCGGGGGTGAGCATGGACGCGGGGGTGCGTCTGTGGGCGGAGCTTTGCTCCGATGACTGGGCTGAGCTTTGTGTGGGAGCTTCGGCGGAGGCCGCGAAGCGGGAGCCGTGGCAACAGGCAGAGAGGAGCAGGATGGCGAACAAGACGGCAAAAAAGGGGTTGCGCATGGTGGAGACAGGGTAATGCGAATGGGTTTCGGATGCAACGCGAGGCGTCTGGCTGGATGACCTGAAGGACTGGTCTGACCACGGCGCGGAAGTGCGCCAATTTGGTAAGCGTTTCCATTCCTGGATGCGTTTGTAGTAGCATTCAACACTTTCTTTTTCAAATAGATGCGCGGATCGTGGGCGGTCAGTCCGGGGGCAGTGGGCAAACCATTTGTCGAGTGCGAAAAAATCCTGCCGAGGTGTTGGATTCTATCTTGACAATCGTATGTTTGCTGGCTTCTAATGCTCGACGGCGCTGTGCAAGCGTTTGCGCTCTTCGTGTATCTGCAATGCACGTAGGGCGGAGACGGGCCGGAGCAGGGTAGGTCGGGTCCATCGAACGGGGGAGACGATTGCAGTTCTCACGGGCGATGAGCGACTCGGATGCATGGACGAGACAAAGGAGAAATTTGTCACTTGACAATTCTTTTGTGGTGCATGTTTAATCCTTGCGCGATGGACGATGAATGGATTTTCGTTCCAGAGTAAATCAGTTTACCGGGTTGGGCTGGAGATGTAGGCCAGCCAAAAATGCGAAAACCGAAGCCGAGCGCAGGCGGAGCCAAGGAAAAGAAGTAGATCGGATGCCGAACGAGACCGGGACAGGAACTGCAAGCTGCGGGCAAAGCGAAGCCGGAAAATTGGACTTCATACCAGACGATCCGCAGAGCAGGACTCGAAGGCACCAAGACAGTAACGAATTTTTACCTAAGGAAGGTCACATGAGACTCGCGAAATATCGATTTCTACTCGTGCCTTTGTTCTTCGTGTTTGCCTGTGTCGCAGCACTTGCACAGCAGAACTCGGAGATCATCGGCACGATTACAGACCCGACCGGAGCCGCGGTTGCGGGAGCCAAGCTCTCGCTGACGCAGAACGAGACTGGGTTTGTCTATCACGGAGTGTCGAACGCAACGGGCGGATACGTCTTTGGCGGTCTGAACGTCGGCACCTATAACCTGCAGGTCCAGGCGAAGGGCTTCCAAAGCTATCTGCAGACGGGGATTGTGGTGAACGTCTCGGCGACGGTGGGAACGGATGTGAAGCTCTCCGTCGGCGCGGATACGCAGCAGGTGACGGTGACGGCGGACGCGCTGCAGGTGCAGGCGGACTCGAACACCGTAGGTACGCTGATCAGCGGCGACCAGGTGACGCAGCTTGCAACGGAGAACCGGAATTTTGCGGCTCTGGCGGCACTGGGTCTGGGCGTCAGCTCGGCACTGCCCTCAAACAACGTGCCAACCTCGATTGCGTCGAGCTTCAACATCAGCGTGAACGGTCTGCGCGAGAGCCACAACATCTGGCTGATCGACGGCGGCGAAGCCGATGACCGCGGCGCGGGCGGCGGCGCGAGCATCATGCCTTCCATGGATGCAATCGCGCAGTTCCAGGTGATGGCCAGCAACTATCCGCCAGACTACGGCATCTCGTCGGGCGCGACCTTCTCGATGGCCATCAAGAGCGGCACGAGCAAGTATCACGGGGAACTCTATGAGTTCAACCGCAACAATATCTTTGACGCCAACAACTACTTCAGTAAACACAACGGCGCCAATATTCCAGTGCCGGCGTTGCACGAGAATATCTTCGGCGGCAACCTGGGCGGACCGGTCTTCATTCCGCATGTGTATAACGCTGACCGGCAGAAGACGTTCTTCTTCTATAACATGGAAGGCCGCCGCATCATCCAGGGCAGTCAGCCGAACCTTGAGGCTGTGATCCCGAACGCGGATCGCCCGGTGGCCGGCCAGCCGCTGCAATATGTAGCCCCGGCCTATGCGCCGAAGACGACGATCTTTGCGCCTAAGGTTGCGGACCCCAACTACACGGCGAAGGAGATCGCTGCGGGGCAGACTCCGGGACAGCCCTTCACAAACAACACAATTCCGGTTACGCTGATCGATCCCAATGCGGTGATCTATTATGCTTCGCCGCTGGTGCCGAAGGTGAACACCAATGGCGACCAGAATACGACCTCCGTCTCCAATCCGATTTACGTGACGGAAGAAGTGGCGCGCGTGGACCACAAGATCAACGACAAGTGGCAACTGCTGGCGCATTACATTCACGACAGCGTGACGCAGGGGTATCCAGATGCGGATCTGGGCTGGAACTGGGAGTCGTACAACTCGGTTTCGAGCACTCTGACCAACCCCTCGAACTCGGCTGTGATCAAGATCACGGGCAACATCACGCCGAACCTGCTGCTCGAGGCGTCGATGAACTACGACGGCAATATCATCGGCATTGTGAACTCCAGCGTTGCGGACTTCCCAAGCGGATGGACAGTTGCGCAGAACAAGCTCTTCAACAACGGCAGCCCTCAGTTCCCGGGCGTGAACTGGAACGGACCTACCTACAAGTCCGAGCAGCTTGGCTACGGAACGTGGCACAACGCGGCTGAGGATTACGATCCGAAGGTCGATATCTCCTACATCCACGGGAAGCACCAGTTCAAGTTCGGCTTCGGCTACAACCGATACACAAAGAACCAGCAGTTGCAGGCGGATCCGGAAGGCGATTACAGCTTCAGCTCGAACCAGAGCGGCGATTCGTGGATGAGCATGGCGCTGGGCCTGGCCTCCAGCTACTCGGAAGCGGAAGCTCTGCCGACGCGGCACTGGGTGAACCAGACGACCTCGGCGTATGTCTTCGACAACTGGAAGGTGACGCCACGGCTGAACCTGCAGCTTGGCCTGCGCTACGACGCGCTGCCGCATGCCTGGGAGCGCAATAATCAGGTCTCGAACTTTGAGCCATCGCAGTATCTGAATATCGCTCCGATCTTTAATCCTGACGGCTCGATCGCCCCCAGCAGCACGGGCGTCTACACGGTGCCTGGATTCACCACACCGTTCTACCTGAACGGCATGGTCTTCCCGGGAACGAACGGGATTCCACATGGCGTGGTCAACAACGACTACAACACGCTGCAGCCGCGCGTCGGCTTCAGCTATGACCTGACGGGTGTGGGCAAGACGGTGCTGCGCGGCGGCTTCGGTACGTTTTACGAACGCATGCAGGGCAACGACATCTACAACATTGCCAACAATAGTCCGTTCCAATTCATTCCGAACCTGAACAATGTCTACTTCAGCAATCCGCACTGCTCCTGGGCTTCAGCCTCGAGCGCCTGCCTCAGCTCGACGAACCTGCCGATTCTTCCGGTGGGGTTGACGAACCTGGCAACGACGTACAAGGCTCCGGCGGTGGCGCAGTTCAGCCTGGGCGTCCAGCATGAGCTGGCTCCTTCGGTGATCTGGATCATCCAGTATGTGGGCAACCTGGCGTGGCACCAGAATATCGAGCGGAACATCAACAACTTCCCGCTGACGACGCCGAACAGTATCCGGCTGGCTTCCGCTCAAGGAAACCTGACGAACAACGGCAACGCCAACGCCTATCGTAGCTATGCCGGCTATGGCGGGATCAATCAGGAAGAGGACACCACGAACAGCAACTACAGCGGCTTCCAGTCGGCAATCCGGCTGCAAGACAAGTGGGGGCTTTCGGGTGAGATCGACTACACCTACTCACACATGATCGACATCACCACGTCCGATCTGCAGGGTGTGAGCAACCCCTACAACCTGAAGTACGACAAGGGCGGCGACCCGACGTACGATCGCAGGCAGATTCTGCAGGCGAACTACATCTACAAGCTGCCGATCTTCAACAAGGACTCCGGGATGCTGCACACGGCGCTCGGTGGCTGGATCTTAGCCGGCGACTGGATCGTCGAATCAGGCTTGCCCTTCGGTGCCGCGCTTTCGACGGGAACCGATGTGATCGGCCTGGGTGGTGGTTACACCAACCGCGCCAATGTGGTGGGCAAGATTGTCTATCACAAGACGGCGGATAACTGGTTCAGCAACCCGAATACCGATGGCGGCGCAGACCCACTGGGCCTGCCAACTCCAGGCTATGCGGGCGGCCCGAATCTCGGCTTCGGCAACGGTCGCAAAGATACCTTCCTTGGACCAGATCAGGTCAACTTCGTGACCTCCCTCTACAAGGACTTTGCGGTCAAGGGCAGCGCGTACTTCGAGTTCCGCGCGGAGAGCTTCAACACCTTCAACCACACTGAATTCGGCAATCTGAATACGTCGGATGTTTTTGCCCCTGTAATCAATTCGACCGGAATCGTATCGGCGAATGAAACAGTGGGTAATGGAAACACCTACGGCCAGATCACCAGCGCGCATGCAGGCCGCGTACTGGAGTTCGGTGGCAAGTTCGTCTTCTAGGTTTCGCAACCACAACCCGCGCCGCGGAGCATGTCTCCGCGGCGCTTTTTTTCTTCTGTGTGGAAAGGCATGGATGAATTGAAATGTGCAGCGCAGTATGCTGAAGAGTGCAGAACGGAGCAGGAAGGGAGGAAGTTTTGCGGCTGTATGGAGGAATGATTCTTCTCGCAGTCACGCTGACAGGCAGTGTGTGTGCGATAGCGCAGGATGCAACCACTTCGACATCGAGCGTGATGCGTGCACCGGGGCAGCTTCCGCCGGATGTGGCGCAAGCGTTGACGCTGGAGCGCGCGGGCCGGACGGCAGAGGCGATTGCGGCGTGGCAGCGCGTGGTGAGCGAGCAGCCGGGCAATGGGCAGGCCTGGGCGCAGCTTGGGCTGCTGCAAGCGCATGAGGGGCGGTATCGAGAGGCGATTGATGCCTATCGCAAGGCGCAGGCTGCGACACCGCAGATTCCTGGGCTGGAGCTGAATCTTGGACTGGCGCTTTTCAAGTCGGATCGTTTTCAGGAGGCAGCGCCGATCTTTGCGCAACAGTTGCATGCACATCCGGGCGACGAGCGATTGCTGGTGTTGGAGGCGATGTCGCTCTATGGGGAACACAAGTACGCCGAGGCGGTGCCGTATCTGAAACAGGCGGCGGCAGAGGACAGGACGAATCTGCAAATTCGCCTGACGCTGGCGCATTGCCTGCTGTGGACGCATCAACTGGAGGCGACGCTGGCGGTGTACAAGGAGATTCTGGAGATCAACCCGAATTCTGCGGCGGCGGATATGATTGCCGGCGAGGCGCTGGACGAAAAAGGCGACAACGCGGGGGCTGTGGAGCAGTTTCGCGCGGCGGAAAAGGCGAATTCGAATGAAGCCCAGGTACATTTTGGGCTGGCATATCTGCTGTGGGCGCAGAAACGGTATGAGGAAGCGATTCCGGAGTTTCTGGCGGAGTTGAAGAACGATCCGGGAAA